>NZ_JBPQTQ010000075.1:0-30893 GCF_051386415.1 Streptomyces sp. URMC 129 | reverse complement strand
ATCCGGATCCCGTCCCCGGTCCCGGCCTGCTGGCCGCCTTCCGGCGCGGCGCCGGACTCGCCGAGGAGTCCGGCGATCTCTGATCACCCCCGCCCCCTGCCCCCGAGGAGACGAGCGACCATGGTGAGTGACATGCCCGCCGGGCTGCCGACCGACGTGTCCTGGCTGCTGACCCGTCTGGTGGAACGCGTCCCGCACGCCCGCAGCGCGTGCCTGCTGTCCATCGACGGCCTGGTGCAGGCCGCGCACGGCCTGGAGGCCGACACCGCGGAACACCTGGCCGCCCTGGCCTCCGGGCTCTACGCGCTGGCCGGCGCCGCCGGGCGCCGCCTCCCCGACTGCGGGGACGCCCGGCAGATCGCCGTGGAGCTGGAGAACGCCCTGCTGTTCGTCTCCACCGCCGGACAGCGCGCCTGCCTGGCGGTCCTGGCCGGCCGGGACACGGACGCGGCGCTGCTCGGCCACGAGATGACCGTGCTCGTGCGCAGCGTGCGGCCCGTCCTGGCCACCCCGGCCCGGCACGGCGCGGGGCGGTGACCCGATGGCCGAATCCGCCCCCGGCGACCGCCCGCTGCTCGACGACGCGGCGGGCCGCCTGACCCGCCCCTACACCGCGAGCGGCGGCCGGACCCGGCCCGCCGCCCGCCTCGACCTGCTGACCTTGGTCAGGGCCACCGGGCGCGGGATACGCCGTCAGGTGGGGCCCGACCACGCCCAGGTGCTCGGGCTGTGCCAGCGGCCGGTGCCGGTCGCCGAGATCGCCGCCCGCGTCCGGCTGCCGGCCACGATCACCATGGTGCTCCTGTCCGACCTGCTGGACTGGGGCGCCGTCGCCGTCGACACGCCCGCCCCGGCGCGCGGCGACCGGAGCGACCGCGCCCTGCTGGAAGCGGTGCTGCACGGCCTGCGCGAACGGCTCTGACGCTCCGCCCCCGCCCGCCTCCCCGTTCCGCATCCGACCCCAGCCAGCCAAGGAGCGCACCATGCTGACCGTCAGCCGCGACCACGCCCCCCGCCCCCTGCTCACCCCCGAGGACCCGCACGTCCCGTGCCGGGTCCGGCGCCTGCGCGAACTCGGCATCGGCCTCACCGCCGAGCCGGTCCCGGCGTTCGACGAGGCGGCCCGCGCCCTGGCCCGGGTCGCCGGGACGCCGTGGGCGGCGGTGACGTTCCTCGACGCGCACCGGCAGTTCTTCGCCGGGCTCCACGCGCCGGACGGCGAGGAGCGGCCCCGGACCGCGGCCAGGGACCACGGCTTCTGCCCGTACGTCGTGATCCGCGGCAAGGCGCTCGTGCTGGAGGACCTGCACGACTACTCCCGCTTCGCGGGCAACCCCGCGGTGCAGGAGCACGGCGTCCGCTCCTACCTCGGCGCGCCGCTCCTCGACCCCTCGGGCCTCGCGCTGGGCACCATCAGCGTGGTCGACCGCATGCCGCGGCCCTGGGGCAGGCAGGGCCTGGAGACCATCAAGGCCGCGGCGGCCGAGCTGGCCGAACGGATCCTCGCCGCGGCCCCGCCGGGCGCGGGCGGCGCGGACTGACGGCCGGGGGGCCGGAGGACGTCACTCCTCCTGGCCGCCGAAGCGCTCCCGGTACGCCGCGAGGTCGTCCTCGGTGATCTTGGCGAAGAGCACCGGCGGCACGGTGAACGGCGTCCCGGCCGGCACCGCGTCCAGGGCGCGGGCCTCCCCGGGCGTGACCCAGGGCCCCGTGGGCCGCTCCAGCTCGAACACCGACCGCAGCGTCCGGGCCGTGAACGGGATGACGGGCTCGGAGACCACCGCGTAGAGCTGGATGAGGTTCATCGCGGTGCGCAGTGTCAGGGCGGCGGCGTCCTGGTCGGTCTTGATCTCCTGCCAGGGCGCCTTCTCCTCCAGGTAGGAGTTCCCTGCGCTCCACAGGGCGCGCAGCGCGAAGGCCGCCTTGCGGAACTGCAGCGCCTCCAGGTGCTCCTGGTACTCCGCGAGCAGCCGCGCGATCTCCTCGCCGAGCCGCCGCTCGGCCTCGCCCGCCGCGTGCCCGGCCGGGACCACGTCGCCGAAGCGCTTGCGCGAGAAGGACAGCACGCGGTTCACGAAGTTGCCCAGGGTGTCCGCGAGGTCCTTGTTGACCACCGAGGCGAACAGCTCCCACGAGAACGACGCGTCGTCCGACTCGGGGGCCCCCGCCATCAGGAAGTACCGCCAGTAGTCCGCGGGCAGCACCTCCAGCGCGGCGTCCGCGAAGATGCCGCGGTTCTGCGAGGTGGAGAACTTGCCCCCGTAGTACGTAAGCCAGTTGAACGCCTTGACGTAGTCGACCTTCTTCCACGGCTCGCGGGTGCCGAGCTGGGTGGCCGGGAACATCACGGTGTGGAACGGCACGTTGTCCTTGGCCATGAACTCCGTGTACCGCACCGAGCCGTCCGAGGCGTACCACCAGGAGCGCCAGTCGCGCTCCTCGCCCTCACCGGCCGCGTCCGCCCACTCCTTGGTCGCGCCGATGTAGCCGATCGGGGCGTCGAACCAGACGTAGAACACCTTGCCCTCGGCCGCCAGGTCGGGCCACACGTCCGCCGGGACCGGCACACCCCACTCCAGGTCGCGGGTGATCGCCCGGTCGTGCAGGCCCTCGGTCAGCCACTTGCGGGCGATGGACGAGGCCAGGTTCGGCCACTCCTTGCCGTTCTCCTCGACGAACGCCTCGACCTCGCCCTCCAGCTTCGACTGGAGCAGGAACAGGTGCTTGGTCTCCCGCACTTCCAGCTCCGTGCTGCCGCTGACCGCCGAGCGCGGCTGGAGCAGGTCGGTCGGGTCCAGCACCCGCGTGCAGTTCTCGCACTGGTCGCCGCGGGCCGCCTCGTAGCCGCAGTAGGGGCAGGTGCCGACGATGTAGCGGTCGGGGAGGAAGCGGCCGTCCGCCAGCGAGTACACCTGGCGCGTGGAGCGCTCCTCGATGAACCCGTTCTCCTTCAGGCGGCGGGCGAAGTGCTGGGTGATCTCGACGTTCTGCGGGGACGAGGTGCGGCCGAAGTAGTCGAAGCGCAGGCCGAACGCGTCGTAGACCGCCTTCTGCGCGTCGTGCTGCCGGGCGCAGAACTCGGCCACCGGCAGCCCGGCCGCCTTCGCGGCCAGCTCCGCGGGCGTGCCGTGCTCGTCGGTGGCGCAGATGTACAGCACGTCGTGGCCGCGCTGCCGCAGATAGCGCGCGTACACGTCGGCGGGGAGCATCGAGCCCACCATGTTCCCCAGGTGCTTGATCCCGTTGATATAGGGCAGCGCACTGGTGATGAGGTGTCGGGCCATCCTCGGATGCTCCAATGGTGAGATGAGATAGCGAGGTGAAAAGCGTCACGGAAGGTGACGGATCGCTGTCATGGACTTCACTCATCCTACCGAGCCGCCGACCGGCGGACCCACGCGGTTTTCCGGCGCCCGGCCGTGGCGGGTCATCGGCATGCTGAGCGGGACCTCGTACGACGCGGTCGACGCCGCCGTCGCCGAACTCACGTTCGTGGGCGAGGAGATCGTGCTGCGCCCGCTCGGACTGCACACCGAGCCGTTCCCCGCCACGCTCCGCGACGCCCTGGCCCGCTGCCTGCCGCCCGCCGCCACCACCCTCGCGGAGGTCTGCCTGCTGGACACCGGGCTGGGCCGGTTCTTCGGCGAGGTCGCCGCCCGCGCCGACGCCGCCCTGGCCGGTGGCGCGGCGGACCTGGTTGTCTCGCACGGCCAGACCGTCTACCACTGGGTGGACGGCACCCGCGCCCTGGGCACCCTCCAGCTCGGCGCCGCCGCCTGGATCGCGGAGGCCACCGGGCTGCCGGTCGTCTCCGACCTGCGCACCCGGGACATCGCCCGCGGCGGCCAGGGCGCGCCGCTGGCGGCGACCCTCGACGCGCTGCTCCTGCTCGGGGACGCGTCCGCCGCCCGCGGGGCGCTGAACCTCGGCGGCATCGCCAACATCACC
This sequence comes from Streptomyces sp. URMC 129, assembly GCF_051386415.1. NCBI lineage: Bacteria > Bacillati > Actinomycetota > Actinomycetes > Kitasatosporales > Streptomycetaceae > Streptomyces > Streptomyces sp. URMC 129. The sequence goes on along the minus strand of NZ_JBPQTQ010000075.1, from coordinate 26,945 downwards.
GCCCGCGACCGCGCCGGGCGGATCATCGCCTACGACCTCGGCCCCGCCAACGCCCTCATCGACGCGGCCGTCACCGCGGCCACCGCGGGCGCCGCGCGCATGGACACCGGCGGCGCCAGGGCCGCGCGCGGCACGGTCGACCGGGCGCTGCTCGCCCGGCTGCTGGCCGAGCCCTACTACCGGCTGCCGCCGCCGAAGACCACCGGCAAGGAGCTGTTCCACGCCGCCTACCTGCGAGAGCGCGTCGCGCCCGGGGAGCCGCCGGCCGACGACCTGGTGGCCACCGTCACCGAGCTGACCGCCGAACTGGTGGCACGGGCCTGCCGCGCGCACCGGATCGGCGAGCTGGTCGTCTCGGGCGGCGGGGTGCGCAACCCGGTCCTGATGGCCCGGATCGGCGCGCTGGCCGCGCCGGCCCGGATCGTGCCGTCCGGGGAGTTCGGCCTGCCGGCCCAGGCGAAGGAGGGGTACCTCTTCGCCCTGCTCGGCTTCCTCACCGTGCACGGCCTGGCCGGGAACGTCCCCTCCGCGACCGGCGCGCGCGGCGGCGCCGTCCTCGGCTCCCTCACCCCCGGCGCCGGGCCGCTGCGGCTGCCGGAGCCGCGCGCCCGGCCGCCGCGGAGGCTGCGGATCGCGACCTGAAAGGCGCCGGCCCCGGCCGGCCCGCGCCGGCCGGAGTCAGACCGCCTCGGGCAGCCGCTCCGGCGGCCCCGGCTTCGCGTAGTACCAGCCCTGCGCCGAGTCGCAGCCCAGCTCCCGCAACTGCTCGGCCTGGGCGGAGGTCTCGACGCCCTCGACCGTCACCGAGAGCTGGAGGGTGTGGGCGAGCGAGACGATGCCCTCCACGATCTTCAGGTCCACCGGGTCGGCCGGGTCGCGCTGGAGCCCCTGGGTGAAGGAGCGGTCCAGCTTCAGCGTGGTCGCGGGCAGCCGCCGCAGGTTCGCCAGGTTGGAGTACCCGGTGCCGAAGTCGTCCAGCGCGATGCCCACGCCCAGCTCCGCCAGCTCGCGCAGCGGGCGCAGCTCGTTCTCGTCGGCGCTGATCATCGCCGTCTCGGTGACCTCCAGGCACAGCGAACTCGGCGGCAGCCCCGCCTCCTCCAGCACGGCGACGGTGTCCTCGACCAGCTCCGGGTGGTGCAGCTGACGCGGCGACAGGTTCACGTTCACCTTCAGGGCCCGCGTGCCCCCTATGCCGCGCACCTGCCACTGGCACGCCTGGCGCACCGCCTCCTGGAGCACCCAGCGGCCCAGCGGCACGATCAGCCCGGTGTGCTCGGCGAGCGGGATGAAGCGGTCCGGGCCGAGCACGCCGTGCCGGGGATGACTCCAGCGCACCAGCGCCTCGGCGCCCTCCAGGCTGCCGTCCTCCATCTTGACCAGCGGCTGGTACTCGATGAAGAACTCGGCGCCCTTCAGCGCCGCCGGGAGGTGGTGGGTCAGATGGTGCCGGCTGATGGCCCGGGCGTCGGAGTCCGGATCGGCCACCGCGTACCGGTTGCCGCCCTCGGCCTTCGCCCGGTACATGGTGATGTCGGCGCTGCGCAGCACCTCGGCGGAGGTCAGGTGCCGGGTGGCGCCCTCCACGATCCCGATGCTCGCCCGGACCAGCAGCTCCCGGCCGCCCACGTCCACGGGCGTCGACAGCGCCTCCAGGGCGTGCTCCGCGACCTCGACGACCGCCTCGGGCGTGGGCGGGTCCACGACCAGGGCGACGAACTCGTCGCCGCCGATGCGCGCCAGCATCTGCCCCGGCCCCGAGACGCACCGCTGCAGCCGCTCGGCCACGGCGATCAGGAGCTGGTCGCCCACGGCGTGGCCGAGGCTGTCGTTGACCGCCTTGAAGCCGTCGAGGTCCAGATAGCACAGCCCGATGCGGGCCGGTCCGGAGCCGGGGGCGAGCGTCTGCTCCAGCCGCTCGAAGAACAGCGAACGGTTGGGCAGGTCGGTCAGCGCGTCGTGGGTCGCCTGGTAGCGCAGCCGCAGGTTGAGCAGGCGGCGCTCGGAGACGTCCTCCATCATCGCCAGCATGTAGCGCGGCCGGCCCTCGGCGTCGCGCAGCAGCGAGACCGTCAGGTTCGTCCACAGCACGGTGCCGTCGGTGCGGTGGTACGGCTTCTCCACCTGGTAGTGCTCCCGCTCGCCGCGCATCAGCTCGCGCTGCATCCGCCAGACGTCGGGGGAGTCCTCGGGGTGCGTCCAGCTCAGGATGTTGCGGCTGCGCACGGCGTGCTCGGAGCCGCCGAACATCTCGGCGAGGGCGTCGTTGATGTCGAGGATCTCGCCGTCCATGTCGGCGATGCCGATGCCGAGCGGGGCGTCCTTGAAGACCGCGTGGAACCGCGTCTCGCTCTCGTGCAGGGCCTTGGTGATCTCGGCCTGGGCGGCGAGGGCGGCACGCGAGACCGCCTCCTGCTCGGTGCGGGTCCGCTCCTGGAGCGCCTTGGCGAAGCCAGCGGAGACGGCGTGCTGGAGACGGGCGCAGCGGCTGCGGCCCTCCTCGGGGGGCAGCCGGTCCGGGTCGGCGCAGTGGGGCAGCAGGTGGGTGTCGATGACGCCGAGGATGCCGGGCAGGGCCTCGGGGGCGGTGCAGTGCGCGGCGACCAGCGCCTCGCCGACCGCCTGGCCCGGGGCCGGGTCGAAACGCGGGGCGTGCAGCGCGTCGGAGAGCACGCCGGCCAGGTCCAGCAGCAGTGCCTCGAACTCCGGCCTGGTCATCGACGTCGCGGTGGCCGGATAGACGGCACGGCACCAGGTGGTGGCGAAACGCCGCAGGCCGTCGGGGAGGGATGGCGAGGGTCTCACGCTGTGCGTCCTACTCCCGCGTAGCCCGCGTAGACATGGGGATCCTCCTCGTCGGGAGGTCCTTCCGGCCGCCATTCCGGCATCGGCACCAGGCCGGGCTCGACGAGGGCGAAGCCGTCGAAGAAGCGGGCCACGGCCTCGCCGGAGCGCATCACGAACGAGGAGCCGCCGTTCCGGTAGGCCTCCGTCAGCCGGGCCGCCCCCCGCTCGGCCGTCGCCGGGCCGTGCTCCGCGGAGGCGTGGCTGAGGACCAGCAGGCTGCCGGGGGCCAGGGAGTCGCGCAGCGTGGCGACCTTCTCGTATGGCTTGTCGTGGTCCTCGATGAAGTGCAGCACGGCGACGAGCAGCAGGGCCACGGGCCGGTCCAGGTCCAGGATCCGGCGGACCGGGTCGCTGTTCAGGATGCCCATGGGGTCGTGGAGGTCGCCGGGCACGATGTCCGCCCGTTCGTCGCCGGCCAGCACGGCGCGGCCGTGGGCGACGGCCACCGGGTCGTTGTCGACATAGACCACCCGGGCCTCGGCGCTCGCCTCCCGGGCGACCTCGTGGACGCTGCCGAACGTCGGTATGCCGGAGCCTATGTCCAGGAACTGGGTGACGCCCTCCGAAATGGCATGACGCACCGCGCGGCGCATGAAGGCACGATTCGCCTGGACGATCTTGGGAACCCCGGGGCAGGCGGCCATCACCCGGCGGGCCGCGGCGCGGTCCACCTCGAAATTGTGGGAACCGCCCAAGTAGTAGTCGTACATACGCGAAACACTCGGGACGGACAGATCCATCCCCGGCGGCGCCCAGGCGGGTCGCTCCATCGACGCCTCCAATGTCCCCTGCATATGCGCGAATTGGCCCCAGACGGTTGAGACTACTGACTCTGCGGCACATCAGGGAAGGAAACGCTGGATCAACGTCCCCGCGCGGGGGGATTAGCTGAGCATCTGTCCCGATAGGTCACCGGAAGTCACGCCCATTTCACGCCATGGTTGGCCGGATTCAGAGGGAGACGCCGTTCTGCCGGAGGTAGGCGAGCGGATCGATGTCGGTGCCGAACGCCTCGCCGGTGCGGATCTCGAAGTGCAGGTGGGGACCGGTGGAGTTGCCCGTGGAGCCGGAGCGGCCCACCTGCTGGCCGGCGACGACCGGCTGCCCCTCGGAGACCGAGATGGCCGACAGGTGGGCGTACTCGCTGTACCGGCCGTCCGCGTGCTTGACGATCACCTCGTAACCGAAGGAGCCGGACCAGCCGGCGGAGACGACCTGGCCGTCGGTCACCGACTTCACCGAGGTGCCGGTGGGGACGGGGAAGTCGACGCCGGTGTGGTAGCCCAGGGACCAGGAGCCGCCCGTGGCGCGGTAGGCGGTGCCGGTGCTCGCGCTGACCGGGGCGGTGTAGGCGGCGCGTTCGGGCTCGGCCTGCCGGGGCTCCTCCGCGCGGTCGGCCTGCGCCCGCTCGGCCTCCTCCGCCGCCGCCTCGGCCTCCTCGCGCTCGCGCCGCTCGGCCTCGGCCGCCGCTTCCGCTTCGGCCGCTTCGGCCTCGGCGCGCTCGCGCTCCTCCTGCTCGCGCTGCTCCTGCTCGCGGTCCTCGGCCGTCTCCCCGGCGGCGGGCTGCTCGGCGGCGGGCTCTTCGGCCTCCTCGGCCTCCTCGGCGCCGGACTGCTCCGCGTCGCCCAGCGCGAGCCGCTGGCCGGGGAAGATCAGGTCGGGGTCGGCGCCGACCGTGGCGCGGTTCAGCTCGTAGAGCGACTGCCAGCCGCCGCCGACGCCGTGGGTCTCGGCGATGCCGGACAGGGTGTCGCCGCTGATCACCTCGTACAGGTCGCCGTCGTCGCGGGCCGGGGTCCGGGTCCCGGTGCCCGCCGGGGCGGCGGCGGGCGCCGCCTGGGCCGCCGCGGGTTCGGCCGGGTGTTCGGCTGCGGGCGGGGGCGCCGTGTCGGGGGTGACGCCGTCGCGGACGAGGCCCGCCACGTCGGAGCAGGTGGGCCAGGCGTCGGGGCCCTGGCCGTCGAGGACCCTCTCGGCGACGGCGATCTGCTGGTCACGCGTGGCGAGATCGGCGCGCGGCGCGTACTCCGTACCGCCGTATGCCTCCCACGTGCTCTGGAGGAACTGCAGGCCGCCGAAGTAGCCGTTGCCCGTGTTGATGTCCCACCGGCCGCCGCTCTCGCACTGGGCGACCTCGTCCCAGGTGTCGGCCGAGGCGGCGCCCGCGCCGCTCGCGCCGATCAGCGGCAGCGCCAGACCCGCGCCGCTCGCGGTGACGGTGAGCGAGGCGCGGGACACGGCACTGGGCCGGTAGCGGCGGTGACGTCCACGTGCGGTCATGGGCGATTCCCTCCCCGAGCCGAACTGCTCTCTGCCCCCGTCCCCGCCCCCGTCAAGTGATCCCTTGATCACGGGAGTTGTACGGCGGATCAACGATAGGGGCCGGGCAACGGCTCGGCAAGGGAGCGTACGGGCGCCCACGGGCGCCGTCGCCGCCCGGTGTCACGGTCGACGGGCTCGCCGGGAACGGCGCCAGGGAGCCATGGCCGGAAGCCGTGTCGGATCTCGCTCCGCGCGGGGCCGAGGAAGACCTGATCCGGCACGGCCGGCAGCCGCACGGCCCGTCCCGCGCGTGGACGTTTCCCCGTCGGCCGCCGTGCCGCGGGAGCCCGAGGGGGACCGGGGGGGCGCAGCCACGGCCGGGACGAGGCGCCGGAAATGGTCGAGACCGGCGGGCAGGACGCGCCGCTGTCCTTCGTGGCCTCCTGCGCGGGCTCAGCTCTCCCGGCGTGCCGGACGCGCTGCGGCCGGTGTCGGCACCGGCTCGGGCGGGAGCGGCGGCTTCTCCGCGGCGGGCCGGGGAGCCGCGGGCTCCAGGACCTCGACCGGGGGACGGGGAACGAGGGGCGGACGCAGCACGGCCACGATGACCGCCAGCAGCGCGCAGGCCACGATGCCGTCCATCCAGTAGTGGTGACCGGTGGCGATCACCGCGAGGACCGTGATCAGCGGGTGGATCAGCCACAGCCAGCGCAGCCGGCCGCGGGTCGCCACGATCAGCGTGAGGGCGATGAGCACGGCCCAGCCGACGTGCAGCGAGGGCATGGCGGCGAACTGGTTGGACATGGAGTCGGGATCCGGCTCCTCGTACACGCCGGGGCCGTAGACCGCGCTGGTGTCCACCATGTCGCCGGTCCGGAACAGCCGGGGCGGGGCGAGCGGCATCAGCAGGTGCAGCACCAGGGCCGCGCCGGTCAGCCAGGTGAGCACCCAGCGGAACCAGAGGTAGTGCCCGGGCCGCCGCCAGTACATATAGACGAGGAACAGCACCATGGCCGGGAAGTGCACCGTCGCGTAGTACACGTTGATGGCGCGGATGAGCGTTTCGCTGTGCAGGACCACGTCCTGCACCCAGGCCTCGCTCGGCAGACGAAGGGCCCGCTCCAGGTCCCAGATCCGCTCCGCGTTCTCGAAGGCTTCCGAGAACTGGCCGTTGGCCGCGCGCCGGCCCACCTTGTAGCCCGTGTACAGCGCGACGATCAGCAGCAGCTCACGTATCAGCGGTGGCCTCGACGTCAACGCGGAACGCTTTCGGCGCCCCCTGTCGAAAGCTCGCTTCAGCACCTCTGGGCTCGGCATAGGCAGTATTCCCGAATTGACGGATGTGGCGGATCCCGGCCTGGCAACGTGAACATTTGCAGCTGTTCACGCTTCGATCTTCTGTTCCCCGCACAGAGTTTACGGTGTTCCACAAGGACCGCCTTCCGAAACCGGGGGCCCCGTGGGCGGAACGGGACATCCGACGAGCCGCGCCGCCGTTTCCCACAGCTCTTCCTCCCGCGCCGGATCGTAGGACGCCGGTGAGGAGGGTCTGGGGCGGCCACGCTCCAGATAGCTTCCGGACGGCCCGGGGCTCGCGCCCACGGCCGCCGCCGCCAGTCTCCGCGCCGCCGCTCGCGGGCCGGTGGCCTGCGGCAGCAGCCGCGTCAGGTGCATGACGCTGTGCCAGGCCGCCCGCTCGACCGCCGTGCCCTGCCGGGCCAGCCCGGTGCCGGGCATCAGGCCCGGGTCGAAGCAGAAAACCTCCGTCGTGCCGGGGGTGCGGCGGTCGAGCGCGTGGGCGAGATGGACGGTGGCCAGCTTGCTCGTGGCGTACGCCGCGCGGCCCGCCCCGGCGGTGTCCGCGTCCGGAGTCGTCCAGGGCCGGGCCAGCACCTCGACCGGCGCCGCCCGCGGGCCGGGCGCCAGGCCCCAGTTGTGCCGGCAGTCCCCGAAGTGCGTGCCGCTGCCGACCAGCACGATCCGGGCCCGGGGGGCGAGCCGGTCCAGCAGCAGCCGGATCAGCAGATAGTGCCCCAGCACGTTCACCCCGAAGGTGCTCTCGAAGCCGTCGGCCGTCCGCTGGGTGGCGGTCGTCGTCTGGACCGCCGCGTTGCCGATGATCCCGCCCAGCGGCGGGAGCCGCCCGGCGTCCAGCATCCCGGCCAGCGTCTCGCCTGCCGCGCGGACCGAGCCCAGCGACGCCAGGTCGCAGCGCAGGCCGTGCACCCGCCCGGCCCCGGCCCCGGTCGCGAGCCGCGCGGCGAGATCCTCCGGGCCCGCCCGCACGGCGGCGACGACGTGCAGCTCCGGGCGCGCCCGGAGCAGCGCCCGGGCGGTCGCCAGCCCGAGCCCCCGGCCGGCGCCCGTGATCAGCACGGAGATGGCTTCGCTCATGGATCGGCCCCACCCTCCCGGCCCCTGAGGGCCGATTCGCGAATCATCATTCGCGTTTCCCTGAACCCCAAAATACGAATGATCATTCGTGTTGTCAAGGGGCTGCCATCATGGCTCCCGGCAGGACCGGCACCACGAACGGCCCGAGGACCCGAGGGCCCGAGGGCCCCGGGAAACGCGAGGAGCGGGCGGCAGTGGCGGATGAGGAGGCGCGACCGCGGCGCAGGCGGCAGGCGCGCGGCGAGCAGCGGATGGCCCAGATCCTCGACGCCGCGGCGGTGGTCTTCGCGCGGCACGGCTACGAGGCGGCCAGTACGGTCAAGATCTCGGCCGAGGCCGGGATCTCACCCGGCTCGCTCTACCAGTTCTTCCCCAACAAGGAGGCGATCGCCGAGGCGCTGGCCCGCCGCTTCGCCGTGGCGCTGGCCGCCGCCCACGCGGCGGCCTTCGAGGGCGTCGACCTGGGCGACCCCGACCTGGACCGGCTCATCGACCGCGTGGTGGACCCGCTGATCGACTTCAACCTCGCCCATCCCGGCTTCGAGGCCCTCTACGCCAGGACCGACCAGCCCCCCGCGCTCCGGGCCGTCGCCGCGCCGCTGGAGGACGCGGTCCTCACCGGCGTGACCGACCTCGTCGCCGCACGCGCCCCCCACCTCAGCCGCGTCGAGGCCACCCTCGCCGCGCACATCGCCGCCCAGGTGTTCAAGGGCCTGCTGCCGATGGTCGTCGTGGCCCAGGGCGCGGAGCGGCAGGCCGTCGTCCGCGAGCTGAAGAAAGTCGTCCGCGGCTATCTCGACCAGGTCACCGCGGGCTGAGGCCGCCCGCGTCACGCCCGGACGGCCCGGTGGGGCCTCACTCCTGACCGCGCAGCAGCTGCCGTGCCCGGCGCAGCTCGCTCTCCGACTCCCGCCCGGTGCCGGCGATGGTGGTCAGCGCCTCGCGCGCCCGGCCCGGCGCGGAGTCCAGCACCCGGTCGGCGGCCTCCGCCTGGACGACCATCCCGGCCACCCGGTGCCCGGCGACGTCCAGCATCTCCTCGCATATCCGCACCCGCTGCGCGGTCACCGCCGCCCGCCACCGGGCCGCGCGGATCCGCCCCAGGCCCGCGTCCCGCTCCGCGAGCTGCGCCCGGTACCGGCGCAGGAAGCGCGCCCGGTACCCCAGGGCCCAGCTCAGGATGAGCGGCGCCGCCATCACCAGCGCCAGCTCCAGCGCCCGTGCCGGGCCGTCCGACTCCCGCGCCGCGGCCAGCGCGGTCGCGGCCAGGCCGCCGTACAGGGACAGCCGGACCGCCCACTGGGCGCCGCGGGCGGCGACCGTGGCGACGATGACATACAGCGCGATCGAGGCGGCCGGCAGCTCGTCGTCCCACACGATCTGGATGAGCACCACGGCGAACGCCAGGAGCAGCGCCCGCTCCGGCAGCCGGCGGCACAGCTCGACGCCCACCGCCAGCGCGGCCGTCACCGCGACGGGCACGGCGAGACCGCCCCCGCGCAGCCCCGGGTCCGCGGCGATGTTCGCCCCGCACAGTGCCAGCAGCAGCAGCGCCCGCCCGGCGTCCGACCACGCCGGGCGCCGGCCGGGGAGTTCGCGTGCCGCTTCCATGGCCGCCAGCGTACGGCGGGCCGCCCGGGGGCCGGTCGGTCCACGGGCCGATTCCACGGGACCCGCGCGTCCTCTCCAGGGTGTACGCGCCGCGCGGAACTCCCGTGGTCACGGACCGTTCTCGCGCACAGTGACGGGATGTCACTCCCATGGCTTACAGTGGCGTCAGCCACACCCTGGGAGGTTCATGTGACCGAGCCGTCCTCGTCCACCGGCAAGACCCCCCGCGTCTCCCCCTTCGTCAGGCTCCGCCCCGCCTCCTTCGGCGCCCGCCCCGCGGGCGAGCGCATGGCGCGCATCCAGCGCTCGCCGCAGTACCGCGACGGCGCCTTCCGCAACGACCGGCCCGTGCACTTGGGCGGCCCGCGCGAGATGCTGCCGATGCTCCGCGACATGCTGCGCCGCGCGGACCGGCTGCGCAGGGTCCCGGCCGCCGCGCCGCCCCTCGTCCGGCCCGCCGCCGCCGACCCCGGTGACGCGCCGGTCTCCGGGCTCCGGCTCACCTGGCTCGGGCACGCCACCGTGCTGGCCGAGATCGACGGCCACCGGGTGCTGTTCGACCCGGTGTGGAGCGAGCGGTGCTCGCCCTTCTCCTTCATCGGCCCCCGGCGGCTGCACCCTGTCCCCGCCGCGCTCGGCGAGCTGGGCCCGCTGGACGCCGTCGTCATCTCCCACGACCACTACGACCACCTCGACATGCCGACGATCCGCCGGCTCGTCGCGAGCCGGGCCACCTTCGCCGTGCCGCTGGGCGTCGGCGCGCACCTGGAGTGCTGGGGCGTGCCCGCCGCCCGGATCGCGGAGCTGGACTGGTGGGAGTCGGCCCGGGTGGGCGGGCTGACGCTGACCGCCACCCCCGGGCAGCACTTCTGCGGCCGGGGCCTGCGCGACCGCTGGCAGACGCTGTGGGCCTCCTGGGCCGTCACCGGCCCCCGGCACCGGATCTACCACAGCGGCGACACCGGGTACTTCCCGGGATTCGCGGAGATCGGCGAGCGGCACGGCCCGTTCGACGCCACGATGATCCAGATCGGCGCCTACAGCAGCGAGTACTGGCCGGACATCCACATGACCCCGGAGGAAGGGGTGCGGGCGCACCTGGACCTGTCCGGCGGCGCGGCGGGCGGCGTCATGCTGCCCATCCACTGGGGCACGTTCAACCTGGCGCCGCACCCGTGGGAGGAGCCGGCCGAGCGAACGGTCAGCCAGGCGAAGAGCGAGAACGTGACGGTCGCCGTGCCCCGGCCGGGCGAGTCGTTCGAGCCGTCCGTGGGGCTCCCCGTCGACTCCTGGTGGCAGGCCGTCGCCGTGCGCCCGGCGACCGCCGGCCCGGCGCCGGGCCCCTCGCGGATCGCCCGCCCGGCCGACGGCTGAGAGCCGGGAAACGCCCCGGCGGCACGCCGCCCCGCCCGCCTGGAGGACACGGGCGGGGCGACGGGTCGAAGGGGTGCGGCGCGCGTCGCTAGGCCACGTCCTCGCGCTCCGCGCGGAGCGGATCGTGGCCCAGGCTCATCAGCCGGTAGCGCCACGCCGGTTCCGGCACGTCGCCGCGCGGGCCCGCGGTCCGCTCGGCGCGCACCGTGTCCACCACGTCGTGCATCAGGTCGATGTCGGCGTCGGTGAGGTCCATCTGCCGCTTCCGCAGGATGGCCAGCACACCGCGCCCCTGCTCGCTGCCCGCCCGCTCGGGCGGCTGCTCGGTCTCCTCGCCCGCGCTGCTGGTCCGCAGCCAGGCGGCCAGCTCTTGCGACGTCATGTTCACCGCGTTGTGGAACTCGGCCCACAGCGCGTCCATTTCGAACGCTTCGGTGTCGGCCATGATGCGCCTCCCGGATTGCTCGTCGTGCTCGTGTCGGGTCCCCAGGACCCGGGGGCGGGAAACGTCCGGTCGCCCGGTCACCGGCCCGCCATCTCCCGCACGTCCTCAGCGAGCTTCTTGTCGAGGGCCACCCGCACCAGGCCCGCCGTGAGCCGGGGCACCTCGTCCCCGGCGACCAGGCCGCCCAGCGTCTTCGGCGAGCGCGGCAGCCCGACCCGCTCGGCGCCGTCCTGCGCCTTGCCGTCGATGTACGGCGCGTACTCGGGCCAGACCGCCTGCACCTCGCGCAGGAAGATGTCCACGCCCATGGGACCGATGCCCGGGAACTCCCGCAGCCGGTCCGGCGCGTCCGGGCCGCGCAGCCGGCGCAGATCGCCGCCGTACTCGCGCAGCGCCAGTTCGGCGCCCTGCCCCAGCTGGGTGGCCGTCCGCTCGTCGTACCGCCGGTAGTGGCCCACGCCCAGCGCGTCGACCCGTTGCTGCCACGTGGCCTCGGCCATCCGCTGGGGATCCCGCATCCCGGCGTCGAACAGCGCGCGCGCCGCCGCGACCGCGACGTCCGCCTTGATGCGGGCGGAGAGCAGATGGGCCAGGACCAGCACCTGGTACAGCGGTCCCGGGGTGTTCCTCAGCCGGATGCCCGCCTGCTCGGCGTAGGTCCGGCCGCACCGGTCGAGAAGCGCCCGCGCGGTCTTGTCGCTCCTGCCCATGGTCCCGCCACCTCCGTCCTACTCGGTCCCCGGCCGTTCGCTCTCGGGCCCCCGCCCGCGGTCGGTGCGGGGCCCGCGCGAGCGCCAGTGCGGGTCGCGCTGGAGGTCCTCGTTGGCCTTGCGGTTGGCGTGCCGGTCCGGGACGCCCTGGCTCTCGGCGTCCTTCCGCTTGTGGGCGCGGTGGATGTCGTACTTCTTGCTGCCGGGTTCGGGCATGTCGATCACCTCCCGCCGCGAGTGCCCACCCGCCGCGCGGGGAAACCCGCCCCCCGGGGCCGTTCACCGACCGAGGGGGCGCGAGAAGGGCGCTCGACGGCGGGCGCGCGCCGCTATGATCGGGAGGCCGCTTCGCCGGCCCCTTCAACTTCCCCTCTCTTCCGGGGAGTTGGCATCACCCGGACAGCGGCGGGCAGCCGTGCGCCCCGTCCGGATCGCGTACGCCCCCGCAGAACGACGACGAGGAGGACCGAGCGTGGACCTGACGCGGCTCCATTACTCGTCCTCGTCCGGGTTCACAACGGTCGGATCCGGCGCGTCCCCGTGGCTGCTCCGGGAGGCCGAGGCGCTGCTCGGGTACGAGCCGCCGCCGGATGCCCCGCCCGAGCCCACGGCCGCCGAGCGGGACGCGTTCCCCGAGGCGTTCAGCCTCAGTCTGCTGTCCGACGGCAGCCGGCTCCTGGCCCGCGTCGTCGGCAGGGGCGGGGCGGCCTTCGACGCCCACGCCGTGCATCTGCCCCCGGGCGCGACCCTCCCCGGCGACGCGCTGCCCATCACCGCCTGGGGGTCACGGCGGTGGGGCGGTGCCGGTGCCCCCGAGGAGGGAGTGCCGGGGCGTCTGGACCGGGACCGGCTGATCGGGTTCGCCGCCTCCCGCGCGTCGTGGCTCGCCGGCTTCTTCGCCGACCTGCGCCAGGTGAGCCAGGACGACACCGCGCCCCCCATCGTCGTGGTCGAACGCGACAGCGCCGCCGTGGCCCGCTGGATCGCGCTCGCCAGCACCGTGCTGCCGCGCGGGCACGCGCACCGGCTGACGTTCACCACCTACACGCGGCGCCCCGAACTCGCCCGGCAGCGGATCGTCGGGGTCCTGCCCGAGGACGCGGGCGGGCCGGCCGCCCGTGCCCGCCGCTACCGTGTCCACGACTGCACCGGCCGGGCGTCCGGCGCGCCGGTGCGGGACGTCTGGGCGCGGATCGCCGCCCGCGTCTGGCTGGGCCGGGCACCCGAGCTGTTCCGGGCCGCCGCCGCGCTGTCCGGCAGCCCCTTCGCGCCCGGTCCGCTCGCGGTCGAGGCCCTGTGCGCGGGGCTGGAGCTGGACGCCGACGGCCGCACGGCGGCGGCCGACTGGGCGCGGCAGCACGCGGACACGCTGGACCGCGACCGGCTCACCCGTCTCGTGGCCGCGCTGGGCGCCCGCGCCGGGAGCCGGACGGCGGCCGAGACGGCCGCGCTGACCGCGCTGTTCCCGGTGCTCGACCGCCGCCTGCCGGCCGGCACGCTGGTGCCGCTCGTCTCCGTCGTGCTGACCGCCGCCGTCCGCGCGCCCGGCGCCGCGACCGGCCTCGACGTCCTGCGGCACGTTCCGCTCACCGACGACCTCGCGCGGCGTCTCGCCGCCGAACTCGGCCCCGACCTGCGCGCGGGCGTCGCGGACGCCCGGCACGGCCCCGCGCGGACGGCCGAACTGCTGTGCGCCGCCGAACTGCTCGGTGTCGACTGCGCCGAGCTGCTGCCCGGCGTGGCGCGCCGCCTCGCCGCCGCGCTGGTGGCGGACCCGGACGCGGCCGGCGCGCCCGCCGTGCGGCTCGCCCTGGAGGAGCGGTTCGACCTCCGTGCCCTGCTGCTGTCCGAGCTGGACTCGCTCGCCCGGCGCGACCCGCTCGCCGTGGCCCGGCTGCTCGCCGGGGTCCCGGTGCCGTTCACCGCCAGCCAGGTCCTGCCGCACCTGCGGATGTGTGCCGAGGCGCCCCGGGCGGCGGCGGTGGCCCACGGTGACCGTGTCGCCGTCCTGAACGCCGTGCTGCGGGCCGGCCGTGTCTCCCCGATGGCCGAGCCCACGGTGCTGCGCACCGCCGTCCGGCTGGTGTGGGGCGGTGACCGGCCGACGGCCGGGGAGGCGCGGGCGATGCTCGGCGAGAACGGCTCCAGCGCGCACCTCGCGGCCGGTACCTGGGCCGGCCTCGTCGCCGCCGCGCTCCAGGGGGCCGCCGACGACCCCGACGTGCCCGCCCTCGCCCACGATCTGCTGCGCGGCTTCTCCGGCGACCTGGGACCCCGCGAACGCCGGGCGCTCCAGCTCCTCGACCTCGCCCGCGAACTCGGCGGCGGGACCGCCGTTCCCCAGGGCTGGGTCGAGCGGGTGCGGTCGCTGCGGGCCGCCGCGGAGCCGGTGGAGCCCACCGTGCTCGAACGGGCCCACGGCGCGCTCGCGTTCCGGCTGCTCGCCGAGGACCGGCCGGAGGACGAGCTGCGCGCGCTCGTCCACAGCGGCGACGCCGGGCTGATCGCGGCGTACGGCCGGGCCGCCGCCTCCGACCGGGTGGCCGCCCGGCTGCGCACCGCGCCCGCCTACGTGGCCCACTGCTTCGTCGCGTGGAGCTCCTATCCGCAGACCAACGCGGCCTGGCAGGAGACCCGTTCGCACCTGCTGGAGGGCGTGCTGCGTCCGGTCGCGCGGACCCTGTCCGACGCGGCACTCCGCGCCGTCGAGGCGGAGCTGGAGCGGGCGGATGCCCGCTGGGCGGTGGAGTTCCGCGCCTTCGCCCGGCCCGGCGCGTTCGGCCGGTTCGGCCGGCGTCTCACCGGCCGGGCCCGGAAGGGCACCGCGGACGCCGCCGGTCCACCCCGGGGCCGGGCCCGCTGACGCGGCCGGTCGCGGGCCGTGGGGCGACGTCCGGTGCCGGGGCCGGGGCGGGCGGGCTTCCGGCCCGCGCGCCGGATCGGACCGCTCGGGATCACTCCGGGGGGCGACCCCCGGGGCAGGACCCCGGACCGGCTCCGGACCGCCGGGGGAGAGGGCCGCGGGTGGACCGGGCGCGCGGGAGGCCCGGTCAGCCCGCGTCGGGGCCGTGCCACCGGCCGCCGAGCGCTGGGGTCAGCCAGGAGGCCGCGCGGGCGCGGAACTCCTCGGGGGGCAGAGCCGCCGCGCCCCCCGGGACGCGGCCGATGAGGGGGGCGCCGGCCGCCGAGGGCAGGTCGGCCAGGTTGCACAGCGACGCCAGGTCCGGGGCGGCCGGCCAGCTTCCGATGACCACCCCGGGACAGGCCAGGCCCCGGGCGCGCAGTGCCTCGGCCGTCAGGGCCGTGGTGTTGAGGGTGCCGAGCCCGGCCTGGGCGACGATCAGGACCGGCGCGCGCAGCAGCCGGGCGGCGTCCGCCAGCGTCGCGCCCGTCTCGTCGTCGAACCGCACCAGCAGCCCGCCCGCGCCCTCGACCAGCACCAGGTCGTGGCGGCCGGCCAGCTCCTCGGCCGCCTTGGCGACCTCCGCCGGGCGGACCGGTGGCAGACCGGCCCGGCGGGCGGCCGTCGCGGGGGCCAGCGGCTCGGGGAAACGGACCAGCTCGGCGGTGGTCACGGCGGCGCCGGCCAGCCGGGCGACCTCGGCGGTGTCGCCGGGCTCGCCGGGCGCGATGCCGGTCTGGGCGGGCTTGAGCACCGCGACGGAGCGGCCCGCCGCCAGCGCGACGGCGGCGATGGCCGCCGTCACCACCGTCTTGCCGATCTCGGTGCCCGTGCCCGAGACGACCAGGATCTCCCCGGCCGGTCTGTCCCGCTCCGCCGCGTCCGTCATCGCGTCCTCCGTCGTCCCGCCGCCGTGCCGCCCGGCCGGCCTGTGCCGCCGCCGCTCATGCGGCCCCGGCCGCCGCGCACGCCGCCGCGCAGATCAGGGCGACATCCTCGTCGTCCGTGACGTACGGCGGCATGGTGTAGATCAGGCGGCCGAACGGGCGCAGCCACACGCCCGCGCCGACCGCCGCGCGGGTGGCCGCCGCCATGTCGGCCGGGTGGTCCAGCTCGATCACGCCGATCGCGCCGAGCACCCGCACGTCCCGGACCCCCGGCAGCCCGGCCGCCCCGGCCAGCCCGGCCCGCAACCCGGCCCCGATCCGGGCCACGTCGCCCGCCCAGTCCCCGGCCAGCAGCAGCCCGATCGAGGCGTCCGCGACCGCGGCGGCCAGCGGGTTGCCCATGAACGTCGGCCCGTGCGCGAGCACCGGCACCTCGCCCCGGGAGATCCCCTCCGCCACGCGCGGGGTGCACAGGGTGGCGGCCATCGTCAGGTAGCCGCCGGTCATGGCCTTCCCGACGCACATCACGTCCGGCGTCACACCCGCGTGCTCCGCCGCGAACAGCGTGCCGGTGCGGCCGAAGCCCGTGGCGATCTCGTCGAACACCAGCAGCACGCCGTGCTCGTCGCACGCCTCGCGCAGGATCCGCAGATAGCCGGGCGCGTGGAAGCGCATCCCGCCCGCGTTCTGCACCACGGGCTCCACGATCACCGCGGCGAGCTCGTCCGCGTGGCGCGCGATCAGCTCCCGCAGGTGGCGCGCGTACGCCTCGTCGGGCTCCGCGTCGAAGCCCGACGGCGGGGCGTCCGCGAAGACCTGGCGGGGCAGCGCCCCGGACCAGATGGCGTGCATCCCGCCGTCCGGGTCGCACACCGACATGGGGTGCCAGGTGTCGCCGTGGTAGCCGCCGCGCCAGGTCAGCAGCCGCTGCTTGGCGGGCCGGCCGGCCGAGCGCCAGAACTGCAGGCACATCTTGATCGCGACCTCGACCGACACCGAGCCGGAGTCGGCCAGGAACACGTGCTCCAGCGGCCGGGGCGTGATGTCCACCAGCCGCTTGGCGAGCCGCACCCCCGGCTCGTGCGTCAGCCCGCCGAACATCACGTGGCTCATCCGGTCGAGCTGGTCCCGGGCCGCCGCGTTGAGGACGGGATGGTTGTAGCCGTGGACGGCGGACCACCACGACGCCATCCCGTCCACCAGCTCCCGGCGGCCCCAGGCCGGCCGGGCCAGCCGCAGGCGCACGCCCGAGGCCGACTCCACGACCAGCGGGTCCTGCCGGCCGGGCATCGGGCCGTAGGGGTGCCAGACGTGGTGCCGGTCCAGGGCCAGCACGTCGTCCGCCGACAGCTTCGCGTTCGGCTCGGGAGCCTCAGGCATTGGGCGGCAGCTCCGTGCCCGTTCCCCGGCGGCGCACCGCGACCAGATCCTCCCGGCGGTGCTGGGGCAGCGTGGTGGTCTCCGCGCCCTCCACCTCGAACCCGGCGTCGGCGATCATGGCGAGGTCGGCCTGCCCGGCCTGGCCCTCGCTGGTCAGGTAGTCGCCCAGGAAGATCGAGTTGACCAGGTGCAGCGCGAGCGGCTGCAGCGTGCGCAGGTGCTGCTCGCGCCCGCCCGCCAGCCGCACCTCGGCGTCCGGGCAGACGAAGCGGACCATGGCCAGGATGCGCAGCGCCCGCTGCGGGGTCAGGTTCCACTCCTTGGCCAGGGGCGTGCCCTCGAACGGGATCAGGAAGTTCACCGGGACCGAGTCCGGGTCCAGCTCGCGCAGCGCGAAGACGACGTCCACCAGGTCCTCGTCGCTCTCGCCCATGCCCGCGATCAGCCCGGAGCAGGCCGACATCCCGGCCGCCTGGGCCTGCTTGACGGTGGAGACCCGGTCGGAGAAGTCGTGGGTGGTGCAGATGTCGCCGTACGTGGCCTCGGACGTGTTGAGGTTGTGGTTGTACGCGTCGGCGCCGGCCTCCTTCAGGCGCTCGGCCTGGCCGTCGGAGAGCAGCCCGAGGCAGGCGCACACCTCGACGTCCCCGTGGCGCTCGCGGATCGCGGAGATCGTCTCCGACACCCGGTCCACGTCGCGGTCGGTGGGACCCCGGCCGCTGGCGACCAGGCAGACCCGCTTGGCGCCGCCCGCCACACCCGCGCTGGCGGCGTCGGCGGCCTCCTCCGGCTTCAGCCACGTGTACTTGAGCACGTCGGCCTTCGACCCGAGCCGCTGGGAGCAGTAGAAACAGTCCTCGGGGCAGAGCCCGGACTTCAGGTTGACCAGGTAGTTGAGCTTCACCCGCCGCCCGAACCACTGGCGGCGGACCTTCCCGGCCGCCGCGACCACGTCGAGCAGCTCGTCGTCGGAGGTGGCCAGCACGGCCAGCGCTTCCTCGCGGGTGGGCAGTTCGCGGCGGAGGCCCTTGTCCACCAGGGCGTTCAACAGGTCCATGGCGCCGATCCTGACGCATGCGCCCCGGCCGGTCCAAGGAGGAAAGCTACAAGAGGGCTTCCTGGACGTGTGTCTATCACCACATGCTCCCAGGACTCGACGGGCACTACGTTTTATGCGTAACCCACAACAGACGAAGGGCGGTCGCCGGTGCACGACCAAGCGTACGGCCGGGTTTTCGACTGGCTGGACTCCGCGCACGGCGCCCGGCGGCGCGCAGGGCTGGTGCGCGAGGTGCGCCCGAGGCCCGCCGACGCGGCCGTCCTGGACCTGGCCGGAAACGACTACCTGGGCCTGACCCGGCACCCCGAGGTGACGGCCGCCGCCGCCGACGCGGCCCTGCGCTGGGGCGCCGGCGCCACCGGCTCCCGGCTGGTCACCGGCAGCACCGCCCTGCACGCCGAACTGGAGGCGGAGCTGGCCGCGTTCACCGGGTTCGAGGCCGCCCTGGTGTTCGCCTCCGGCTACGCCGCCAACCTCGCCGCGCTCACCGCGCTCAGCGGCCGGGGCTCGCTGATCGTCTCCGACGCGGCCAACCACGCCTCGCTCATCGACGGCTGCCGCCTGTCCCGCGCCGAGGTCGCCGTCGTCGCGCACGCCGACCCCCTCGCGTTCCGCAAGGCCCTCGACGGCCACCCGGCGCGGGCGCTGGCGGTCACCGACTCCGTCTTCTCGGTCGACGGGGACGCCGCGCCGCTGGCCGCGCTCGCCGCCGTGTGCCGGGACGCCGGGGCCGCCCTCGTCGTCGACGACGCCCACGGATTCGGCGTGCTCGGCGACGGCGGCCGGGGCGCCGTGGCCGCCGCCGGGCTGGCCGGGGCGCCGGACGTCGTCACCACCATCACGCTCTCCAAGGCGCTGGGCAGCCAGGGCGGCGCCGTGCTCGGTCCGGCCCGCGTCGTCGAGCACCTGCTCAACACCGCGCGCACCTTCATCTTCGACACCGGGCTCGCCCCCGCCGCCACCGGGGGAGCGCTGGCCGCGCTGCGGCTGCTGCGCCGGGAGCCCGGCCGGGCGTCCCGCGTCCGGGACGTGGCCGCCGAACTGCACCGCAGGCTGTCGGCCGCCGGGCTGGCCGCCACCCGCCCCGACTCCGCCGTGGTGTCGGTGCTGGCGCCGTCGCCGGAGGCGGCGTTCGCCTGGGCGGCGCGCTGCCGGGAGGCCGGGGTCGCGGTCGGCTGCTTCCGGCCGCCGTCCGTGCCGGACGGCGTCTCCCGGCTCCGGCTGACCGCCCGCGCCGACCTCACCGGCGGCGACATCGACCGGGCGGTGGAGGTGATCGTCGCGCGGGCGCCACGGCCCTGACGCGCCCGGCGCCCCGGCCGGAGCCGCCCGCCGGGCGGGCCCCCGCGCCCGCGGTTACGTTGGGGCGGTGACTGACGACGCGTCCGCGGGCCGCCCGGACCCGGTGTCGAAGATCGACACCTCGGTGCCGCACTCGGCCCGCATCTGGAACTACTGGCTCGGCGGCACCGACAACTACGAGGTCGACCGGGCCGCCGGCGACCGGTACGGGGAGACGTTCCCCGGCATCACGGGCATCGCCCGCGCCTCCCGCGCGTTCCTCGCCCGGTCCCTGCGCTACCTCGTCGCGGAGGCGGGCATGCGGCAGTTCCTCGACGTCGGCACCGGCCTGCCCACGGCGGACAACACCCACCAGCTCGCGCAGCGGGTGGCGCCCGAGTCCCGCGTCGTCTACGTCGACAACGATCCGCTGGTGCTGCTGCACGCCCACGCCCTGCTGACCTCGACACCGGAGGGCGTCACCGACTACCTGGAGGCGGACCTGCGCGAGCCGGAGGACATCCTCGCGCGGGCCGGCCGGACCCTGGACCTGGCGCGCCCCGTGGCGCTGATCCTCAGCGGCATCCTGGGCCACGTCGCGGACTACGCCGAGGCCCGCTCCCTGGTCCGGCGGCTCATGGCGGGACTGCCCTCCGGCAGCTACCTCTCGCTCAACGAGGGCTCCGACACCGACGAGGCGTTCCGGCGGGCGCAGCGCGCCTACAACGAGTCCGGCGCGGTCCCGTACCACCTGCGGACGCCGGACCAGATCGGCGGCTTCTTCGACGGTCTGGACCTGGTGCCGCCCGGCGTCGTGCCGGTGACGCGCTGGCGTCCCGACACCGCCGTCGTCGGCGGCCCGCCCTCCGACGTGGGTCACGTGGGCGGCGTCGGGCGCAAGCCGTGAACGCCCGTCAGGCGCCCGGCAGTTCGGCCAGCTTCCGGACGGCGGGCGCGCCGACGCGCTCGATCCAGCCGGCGGGCCGCACGGCCGGGGGGATGACGATCACGGTGTCGACCCCGAGCCTGGCGTAGGGCTCCATCGCGGCGACGAACCCGTCCACGTCACCGCGATCCAGCGGGCTCACGGGGCTGATGACGGTCTTGCGGACCGTCGCCTCGTCGCGGCCCGCCTCCTCGCAGTGGCGCCGCAGCACGTCCAGCTTGTGGGCCACCTCGGCGCGGGAGGAGGCGAACAGGTTGCAGGCGTCCGCGTACCGCGCCACCAGGCGCAGCGTCTTGCGCTCACCGCCACCGCCGATGAGCACGTCGGGGCGGGGGCTGCTGACGGGCGGCGGGGAGCAGAGCGTCTCGGCCAGGCGGTAGTGCCGCCCCTCGAACGGCCCGTTCTCCGCCGGGTCCCACATCCGCAGGCAGATCCGCAGCGTCTCCTCCAGCCGCTCGAACCGCTCGGCGACCGGCGGGAACGGCACGCCGAGGCCGCGGTGCTCCCGCTCGTACCAGGCGGCGCCGATGCCGAGTGCGGCCCGGCCGCCGGAGAGCACGTCCAGCGTGGTCACGATCTTGGCCAGCAGCGCCGGGTGACGGTACGTCACTCCGGTGACGAGCAGGCCGAGCCGGACGGTCGAGGTGTGGGCCGCGAGGTAGCCCAGGGTGGTGTAGCCCTCCAGCATCGGCTCCTCGGCCGGTGCGCGGTGCTCCATCTGGAAGTAGTGGTCCATCGCGGACAGCCAGACGACCCCGGCCTCCTCGACCTGCTCGCCCACCCGGGCCAGTTCGGGTCCGATGGCGGCCGGACCCCCCTCGTAGCCCCAGTCGACCAAGTGCATTCCCAGGCGCATGCGTGTGCCTTCCTCCGGTCATCGCTCGGCGGTTTCCCGGAACGCACGCTACGAGCTGGAGCGCACTCCAGGACAAGCCCCTTGCCGCGCCGCTCGCCCCCGGGCAGGGACGCGCCCGGGTCAGCCGGACGGCGGCTCGGGCGCGGGCCGCGGGCGCCTGGCCCGGCTCGGCTGCACCCGCGTCGGCTCGCCGGGCGCCTTCGGGTGGTCCGGCGGGTACGGCAGGTCGCCGAGGCCGTGCTCGCGCTCGTCACGCTCCGCCAGCTCCAGCACCGCCTCCAGCCGGCAGGCGTGCTCCGCCATCTCCGCGTGCACGTCCCCCACGTCCGCGAACCGGACCGGCATGGTCGCCAGGTCGAAGTCCTCCGGCACGGCGTCCGGCACCTCCTCCCACCGCAGCGGGGCCGACACCGGCGCCCGGGGCCGGGGCCGCACCGAATAGGCGCTGGCGATGGTCCGGTCCCGGGCCATCTGGTTGTAGTCCACGAAGATCTTCGCCCCCCGCTCCTCCTTCCACCACGCGGTGGTGATCCGCTCCGGCGCCCGCCGCTCCAGCTCCCGGGCGATCGCGATCGCGGCCCGCCGCACCTGCGGAAACGTCCACTCCGGGACGATCGGCACGAACACGTGCAGCCCCCGGCCGCCCGAGGTCTTCGGCCAGCCGCGCAGCCCCAGCTCCTCCAGCAGCCCCCGCAGCTCGGTCGCCGCCCGCACCGCGTCCGCGTAGTCCGTGCCCGGCTGCGGATCCAGGTCGATCCGCAGCTCGTCCGGATGGTCGGTGTCGGAGCGCCGCACCGGCCAGGGGTGGAACGTCAGACAGCCCAGGTTCGCCGCCCACACCACCGCGGCGGGCTCGGTCGGGCAGATCTCGTCCGCGTACCGGCCGCTGGGGAAGGCGATCCTTCCGGTGGGGATCCACTCCGGAAGGTTCTTCGGCGCCCGCTTCTGGTAGAACGACTCGCCCGTCACGCCCTCCGGGAACCGCTCCAGCGTCGTCGGCCGGTCGCGCAGCGCCCGCACGACGCCCTCGCCCACCGCGATGTAGTACCGGGCGACGTCCAGCTTGGTGAATCCGCGCTCCGGGAAGTACACCTTGTCGGGGTTCGACAGCCGCACCGTCCGCTCACCCACCGTGAGCTCCAGCGCGCCGCTCTTCTGGCCACCGCCCATACCGCCACCGTAGGCCGCCGCACCCGAACGCGCCCGCCGGCGGGCGCCGGGCGCGGCCCGCGCCCAGAATCCGGCACATGGACCTCCCGGTGATGCCGCCCGTCAAGCCGATGCTCGCCAAGCCGCAGGCGCGCCTCCCCGCGGGCATGCACTACGAGGCCAAGTGGGACGGCTTCCGGGCCATCGTCTTCCGCGACGGCGACGAGATCGAGATCGCCAGCCGCACCACCAAGCCCCTCACGCGCTACTTCCCGGAGCTGGCCGAGGGGCTGCGCGCCCAGTTGCCCGGGCGCTGCGTCGTGGACGGCGAGATCGTCATCGCCCGCGACGGCCGGCTCGACTTCGACGCGCTCCTGGAACGCATCCACCCCGCCGACTCCCGGGTGCGGGAGCTGGCCCGGCGCACCCCCGCCGGCTTCGTCGCCTTCGACCTGCTCGCCCTCGGCGACGACTCGCTGCTGGAGACGCCCCTGAGCGAGCGCCGCGCCGCCCTCACGGCCGCCCTCGCCGACGCCCGGGAGCCGGTTTACGTCGCCCCCGCCACCCGTGACCTGGCGGTGGCCCAGAGCTGGTACGAGCGGTTCGAGGGGGCCGGACTCGACGGCGTCGTCGCCAAGCCGCTCGACCTGCGCTACCGCCCGGACGAGCGGGTGATGGTCAAGGTCAAGCACGAGCGCACCGCCGACTGCGTGGTCGCGGGACTGCGCCACCACAAGTCCGGCCCGGTGGTGGGCTCGCTGCTGCTCGGCCTGTACGACGGCTCCGGGCGCCTCCAGCACGTCGGCGTCTGCGCCGCGTTCCCCATGAAGCGGCGGCAGGAGCTGATGACGGAGCTGGAGCCCCTGGTGATGGACGACGTCGAGGGCCACCCGTGGGCCGACTGGGTGCGGGAGGAGGCCCACGCCGAGAGCCGGATGCCGGGCGGGCCCAGCCGCTGGACCGGGCGGAAGGACCTGTCGTGGGTGCCGCTGCGCCCGGAGCGTGTCTGCGAGGTGGCGTACGACCACATGCAGGGCGACCGCTTCCGGCACACCGCGCGCTTCCGCCGCTGGCGGCCCGACCGCGATCCCGGCGACTGCACGTACGCGCAGCTGGAGGAGCCGGTCCGGTTCGACCTGGACGAGGTCCTCACCCCGGGGCACCGCTACCCGCGATGAGCGCCTGCCGGATCCGGGAGGCCACCTCCGCCGCCGCGGCGTCGTCCGCGTAGCGGGTGCGCGGCCAGAAGAAGCCGCGCAGGCCGTCCTTGCGGCGGCGCGGCACCACGTGCACGTGGAAGTGCGGCACGGACTGGCTGACCCGGTTGTTGGCGGCCACGAACGACCCCTCGGCCCCCAGGGCCCGCTCCACGGCCGCCGCCGTCCGCCGCACGCGGGCGAAGAACGGCCCGACGTCCGGCTCGGGCAGGTCGGTCAGGGTCCCGGTGTGCGCGCGGGGCACCACGAGCACATGCCCGGGGAACAACGGCCTGGCGTCGAGGAACGCCACCACCCGCTCGTCCTCCAGCACCCGGTGCGCGGGGGCGTCCCCGGCGGCGATCGCGCAGAAGAGACAGTCCACGCCCTCAAGTCAACTCCCCGGGGCGCCGGAGCGCCCGCCGACTGGTCACGCCCCGTCCGGCGTTTCGCTAAGCTCGCAGGTCGGGTCGAGGAAAGGGCGGGTGCGAGCTGCCGATGGTGTACACATACGGCCGTATTGTCAAACACTGTCCCTACTGCGGAACGGGCTACGCGGCCGACGACGGGTGGCCGAGGGATTGCCCCGGCTGCGGGGAGACCCAGTGGGCCAACCCGCTGCCCGTCGCCGTCGCGCTGCTTCCCGTGCGGGACGACGCCGGGCGAGGGCTCGTCGTCGTACGGCGCGACATCGAGCCGTGCCGTGGTGAACTCGCCCTGCCCGGCGGCTATATGGAACTCGGTGAGACCTGGCAGCAGGCCGCTGTCCGGGAGCTCTGGGAGGAGACCGGACTGACCGCGACGGCGGCGGAGGCCACGCTCTTCGACGTGCTGAGCGCGGACCGGACGCTGAACCTCTTCGCCCTGCTGCCGGTCAGGGAGGCGAGCTCCCTGCCGGCACCCTCCGCCACCGCCGAGGCCACCGAGTGGCTCATCCTGCGGGAGCCGGCGGAGCTGGCCTTCCCCACCCACACCGGGGTGGTGTCGGCCTACTTCGCCCGCCGCTGACCCGCGGATCGTTCGGTCAGGCCACGCCGGCCTGCTCGGCCTCCCGCGCCGGTGCCTGCTCGCCGAGGGTCGTCTGGTCGGACGTGACCCACCGGCCGAGCGCCATCTCGGCGGTGATACCGGGGCCGAAGCCCGCGATCAGCCCCCGGGCGGAGTCCTCGACCCCGCCGTGTTCGAAGAGCCGGTCGAGGGCGTCGAAGACCACGCAGCTCGCGATGTTGCCGCGTTCGGTGAGCGTGGCCCTGCTGAAGCGGAACATCTCCGGATCCACGTTGAGGAAGTAGCACAGGTCGTCGAGGATCCGGGGACCGCCGGCGTGCACGATGTGGAAGTCGAGCCCGGAGACGTCCCAGTTGTGCTGGGTGGCGAGCGTGCGCAGCGCCGGGGCCAGCATCTTCATGGTGGTCGGGACTCGCTTGTCCAGCTGGAAGTGGAAGCCCGTGCCCTTCACCGCGTAGGAGATCCAGTCCTCCGTGTCCGGCACGAGGTGCGAGCCGTTCCGCTCCAGCCGCATGCCGGTGCCGCCCTTGCCGCGCATGACGGCGGCGGCGACGGCGTCCCCGAAGAGACCGTTGGACAGCAGGTTCCCCACGCCAAGGTCGGTCGGCTGGTAGCACAGCGAGCAGAACTCGCAGGCCACGATCAGCACGTTGGCGTCGGGGTAGGCCAGGCAGAAGTCGTGCGCGCGGTTGATCGCCGCGCCACCGGCCGCACAGCCGAGCTGCGCGATCGGCAACTGCCTGGTCTCCGGCTTGAATCCCAGGGTGTTGATGAGCCAGGCCGTCAGCGACGGCATCATGAACCCGGTGCACGAGACGTAGACGATCAGGTCGATGTCCTGGACGCCGAGCCCGGCGTTGTCCAGCGCCTTGTACACGACCGGGGGCACGCGCCGCTTGGCCTCGGCCTCGTAGACCTTGTTACGGGCTTCGAAACCCGGGTGCTTCAGCGTCTCCTCGATGGGCTGGACGATGTGCCGGGTGCGCACCCCGGTGTTCTCGATCAGCCGCAGTGCGAGGCGGAGCTGCGGGTGGTCGGCGTGCATCTTGCGCGCCAGCTCCAGGGTTTCCTCGTTGGTGAGCACATTCTCCGGGACCGCGATGGACGGTCGGCACAGCGTTGCCATGATCCCCTCCCCGTGCCGCACGCACTCCCGGTGGAGTCCGTCGCGGCATCGATGGCTGTGTCAGCGATAATCCCGGTCACCAAGAGACCGGGAGCTCATGCGGATAGCGCCAGATGGACTCGGTGTTCCAGCGCACTTCCGAGGCCGGCACTGCCAGCTCCAGCCCCGGGAAACGGTCGAGCATGGTCCCGATGGCCAACTGGATCTCCATGATGGCCAGCGGCGAACCGACGCAGTGGTGCGCACCCCACCCGAAGGTCATGTGGGGCAGCGGGGCCCGCTCCAGGTCCAGCTCGTCCGGACGGTCGAAACGCTTCGGATCCCGGTTCGCGGCCAGGTACGACACGTGGACCGTGTCGCCCGCCTTGATGGTCACGCCGCCGAGCTCGACATCCTCCGTGGCGATACGGGGGATGCCCACGCCCTTGCGGAACGGGATCCAGCGCAGCAGCTCCTCCAGGGCCTGCGGCAGCATCTCCGGCCGGGCTCGCACCTTCGCGAGCTGGTCGGGGTGCGTCAGCAGGGTGTAGGTGATGTTGCTGAGCTGATAGGTGCTCGTGTCGTGGCCGGTCATCAGCAGGACCATGGCCATGACGGTCAACTCGTCGGCGCCCAGGATCTCGTCGCCGTCCCTGGCGGTGGCCAGGGAGCTGATCAGGTCGTCCCCGGGGTTCTCCCGGCGGATCTTGGTCAGCTCCGAGAAGTAGGCCCTGAGCTCGGCCTTGGCCTTGACGGCCGTCTCACGGGTCGCCGCCCCGATGGTCATCATCTCCATCGCGCGCCGGCGCAGTTCGGGCCGGTCGCTCTCCGGGATGTCGAGGACCTCGCAGATGGTCGTCAGCGGCAGTCGCGAGGACAGGTGCTTGACGACGTCCGCGGGCGGGCCGTGGTCGGCCATCTCGTCGAGCAGCGCGTCCACGATCCGCTGCGTCTTCGGCTTCATCGCCTCGACGCGCGGCGCCGTGAACGCCTGGGACACCAGGCGGCGCAGCCGGCTGCTCTCCGGCGGGTCGAGCAGGTTGATGGACTCGGATTGCACGATCGGCTCGGGCGTCATGCGCGGGAAGTCCTTCCCCGCGACCGCCGCCCGGCTGAACCGCCGGTCGGTCGTGACGGTCCTGACATCCTCGAACCGGGTGACCAGCCACGCTTCCCCCTGGCCATAGGCCATCGTGATGCGGGAGATCGGTGCCTCGGTCATTAGTTGCCTCAGCAACGGATCGAATTCCACGCCCTCGGCAAAGTCGAATGGGCATGAACGTACAGTGTCGGAGGTTCCCACCCCATTGCTCCTATCGGTCATCCTCCTGGACTCATGAGGTGTCCCCGGTGGTTGCCAGTCCCATGCGTACGCGCACGAAATTAACCCTTTCGTGGAAGCATTCCCCAAAGGTTCTTCCCGGTTGTGAAGTGTTGCCCACAGGATGATGATCTGGATATGCCGCTGGCATGCCGGGGGCCGGACGGTGCGGAGGCCTGCGGGGCGGCGAGAGGGCTGTCTCTTATACACA
>NZ_JBPQTQ010000074.1:0-30910 GCF_051386415.1 Streptomyces sp. URMC 129 | reverse complement strand
GGGAAGGGGGGTTCGGGGTGATCCGTCACGACTGCTGCCGGCAGGCTCACCGATCGGGGCGAGTGGCGAGGACGGCAGCATCGTTTTTTCATGACGTGGAAGAAGTCATCCCACTCAGGAGGGGCCGCCCGGGCGACGCCCGGTGACGCGGAATTTCCCACGCAGGCGCGCTGACACGGCACGACGGGTGCCCGACGCACGGATTCCCGCTGCCCGCACGCGCCACCTTCAAACCTTCGGCATCGACGTCACGCCACATTCATTCGCAATACTGAGGGGAATTGCAGAAATGAGCACAGGCAGCAGAGGGCAGGAATCCGTCACCGACGCCGCCGCCGACACCGGCAGCGCCACCGCCACCGCCACCGCCACCGCCACACCCCGCCGCCGCCTTCTCCGCGCCGCCGCGCTGACCCCGGTGCTGGCCGGGACCGTCGCGGGCACGGGCATCGGCGCGAGCGCGGGCGTCGCCTATGCCGGCGAGGAGCACGACCCGCAGGATCCGCACCCGCCGGGCGACATGATCGAGCCGGTGGTGACCACCCCCGAGGACTGGGAGGACGTGCAGCGGGTCCTCGGGCGGCCCGGTGACCTGCGGCGGGACATGCTCTGGCACACCGCCTTCCTGCGGGACGACCTCGACGTGGTCTCGCGCGGCATCCCGATCTCCTCGTCGCTGGCGCTGGGCACCCACGTGTCGTTCGTCCGGTACGCCGACGGCAGCACGATGCTGATGGGCGACCTGGTCGTCCTGGAGGAGGAACTCAGCGCGGTCACCGACGCGTTGCGCCGGCACGGGCTGTCGCAGACCGCGATCCACGGGCACCTGTACACGCACGACCCCGCGGTGCTGTGGACCCACGTCCACGCCCACGGGAACGACCCGCTCCAAATGGCGCGCGGCCTGCGCGCCGCCATCGACAAGACCGAGACCCCGCCGCCCAGCACGCCGCAGCGTCCACCGCTCAACATCGACACCGAGCGCATGAACGCCGCGATGGGCATGGAGGGCGTGCAGGACCAGACGGTCTACAAGTACACCTTCATCCGGCGCGAGACGGTGACCGAGAGCCACCTGATCCTCCCGCCCGGCCTCGGGTCCACCACTGCCCTCATCTTCCAGCCGGTGGGCGGCGGCAAGGCCGTGCTCAGCGGCGACCTGGCGCTGATCGCCGACGAGGTGGGCGACGCGATGGCGGAACTGCGCCGCGGCGGGATCGACGTGATGCACCTGCACAACCACGGTCTGCGGGACGAGCCGCGGCTGTTCTTCTTCCACATATGGGCCGTGGGCGACCCGGTGCGGATCTGCCGCGGCCTGCGCCGGGCGGTCGACAAGACCAACGTCGAGCCGGGCGGTCACTGACGTGCCGGGAGGCCGTGGCGGGAATCGAACCCACGTAACTCGCTTTGCAGGCGAGCCCCTGAACCACTCGGGCACACGGCCGTGCGCTGTCGCGTGAGCACGACTCTGCCGCCCGGCCTCCCGGTGGTCAACCGAACCCGGTGAAGTGCAACAAGACCGCCAAGCCCCGTTCGCGGGGGTTCATGAAAGGGGGGAAGGAAGGGGCGGGACAGGGGGGAAGGGTCCGCTAGGGGCGGACGAGGAGCTGGAGCTCGAACGTATAGCGCGAGGCCCGGTAGAGATGCGACCCGTACTCGACCGCGCGCCCCGTGTCGTCGAACGCGGTGCGCTGCATGCTCAGCAGCGGCGCACCCTTCGGCTCGGCCAGCAGCTCGGCTTCCTCCGCGGTGGCCGCGCGGGCGCCGATCGACTGGCGGGCGCTGTGCAGGGTGGTGCCGGAGGCGCGCATCAGCCGGTACAGCCCGGTGGCCTCCAGATCGGCGGCCGTCGGCTCCAGCGTCCGCGGCGGCAGGAAGTTCCGCAGGTGGGCGATGGGATCGTTGTGCGTGAGGCGGAGCCGCTCGATGCGGTGCACCTCCGCGCCCTCCGGAATACCGAGGGCGGCGGCCACCTCGGCGGGGGCCGGGACGACCGAGCAGTCCAGGACCCGGGTGCTGGGCCGCTGCCCGGCGGCCTCCAAGTCCTCGTACAGGCTGCTCAGTTCGAGCGGGCGCCGGACGTGGCTGTGCACGACCTGCGTGCCCACGCCCCGGCGGCGCACCAACAGCCCCTTGTCGACCAGCGCCTGGATGGCCTGACGGACCGTCGGGCGGGACAGGCCCAGCCGCCCGGCCAGTTCTATCTCGTTCCCCAGGAGGGTGCCGGGGAGCAACTTGCCGTGCTCGATGGCCTCTTCGAGCTGCTGGGACAACTGGAAGTACAGCGGCACCGGGCTGGTGCGGTCGATGCGAAACGCCACATCCACCGGGTCCTCCTTCCCACGTTCCGGAGCCTACCGCCAGGGAGTCACCCGCACGGTCAGGAAGGGAACGCGGGCCGATCGATCATCCGGACCGGCACCCTGCGGCCCGTGCGCTGCGCCTCGATCCCGGCCTCGCAGACGGCGGCGACGGCGTAACCGTCCCACGTGCCGGGCCCGGTGACGTGGCCGCGCCGCGTCGCGTCCACCCACGCCTGCACCTCGCGGTCGTAGGCGGCGGCGAACCGGGCGAGGAAGTCGGGCGCGATCGCGCCGCCCCACCGCCCGGCCGTGCTGGTCATCAGGCCGTGCGCCTCCCCGATCCGCGCGGTGCCGCGCTCGCAGACCGCCTCGGTCTGCACCTGGTACCCGAAGCCGCTGTTGACGAAGATCTCCACGTCCACGATCGCGCCCCCGTCGGTCTCGAAGACGACGAACTGCGGGTCCGACAGACCGGCCGGGGCGTGCCCGCTCGGCGCCGGGCGCAGCACCCGCACCGCCGTGATCTCCTGGCCGAGCAGCCAGCGCGCCGCGTCGAACTCGTGCGAGACCGAGTCGTTGATCAGCATCTCGTCCGTGAAGTACCGGTGCACGGACACGTTGCGGTGGCGGCAGTGCAGCATCAGCGGGCGGCCCAGCTCGCCGCTGTCCAGCAGCGCCTTGAGCTGGAGGTACTCGGCGTCGTACCGCCGCATGTAGCCGACCTGTATCCGGCGGTGTCCCAGGCGGAGTTCGGCCTCCAGCACGCGCAGCGCGCTCTCGCTGCCGGTGGTCATCGGCTTCTCGCACAGCACCGGCAGATCGCGGGCGAGGGCGGCGAGCAGCGTCTCCTCGTGGGCCGGTCCCGGGGAGGCGATCAGGACGGCGTCGACGCCGGGCGCCGCCATGGCCTCGGCCGGGTCGGCGTAGGCGCCGCAGCCGTGGATCCCGGCGGCCATGTCCTTGGCGCGTCCCTCGTCGATGTCCGCGACGGCGGCCACCCGGGCGCCGCTGATCACCTCGTCGATGCGGCGCACGTGGTCCGCGCCCATCATCCCGGTGCCGATCACGGCCACGCCGAGCGGCGGCCTGGCGTCGTTCGTCATGCGGAGGCTCCTCACCTCGTCGGGGTCGTCGGGCGGATCACGCGCCGCACCGGGCCAGGTAGCGGCGGGTGCGGCGGGCGATGGGCAGCGGCCGGTCCGGCGGGCACGGGTACATGTCCTGTTCCACGATGGCGAAGAGGTCGACGCCCAGCTCCTGCGCGGCGGCCAGGACGGGCGGCAGCGCCGGGACCCCGGCCGGCGGCTCGGTCATCACGCCGCGCCGCACGGCCGGGCCGAACGGGAGCCGCCGCTCGGCCACGTCGGCCAGGACGCCGGGGTCCACCTGCTTCAGGTGCAGGTAGCCGATGCGCTCGCCGTAGGTCTCGATGAGCCGGACGCTGTCCCCGCCGCAGTAGGCGTAGTGCCCGGTGTCCAGGCACAGGGCGACGGCGTCCGGGTCGGTGGCGTCGAGGAAACGGGTCACGCTCTCCTCGTCGTCGATGTGGGTGTCGGCGTGCGGGTGGACGACGACCCGCAGGCCGAACTCCTCGCGCACCCGCCGCCCCAGCCGTTCCATGCCCGCCGCCAGCTCCGCGAACCCCGCGGCGCTCAGCCGCTCCGCGTCGGTGCGCTCACCGGTCAGCGGATCGCGCCAGAACTCGGGGATCACCACCAGGTGCGCGGCGCCCAGCGCCCGTGTCAGCGCGGCGACCCGGGCGACCTGCGCCCAGGTGGCGTCCCAGACGGCGGGGCCGCGGTGCAGGGCGGTGAAGACCGTGCCGGCGGACAGGCACAGGTCGCGGCGGGCGAGTTCGTCACCGAGCCGGGCGGGGTCGGTCGGCAGATAGCCGTAGGGGCCCAGCTCGATCCACGGGTACCCGGCGTCCGCCACCTCGTCCAGGAACCGGTCCCAGGGCACCTGCGCCGGGTCGTCCGCGAACCACACGCCCCACGAGTCGGGTGCCGAGCCGACCCGGATCCGGTCAAGAATCGTCACCGTCGTCCTCCACCGCTCCGCCCGCGCCCGCCTCCGCGTCCGCGCCCCGGGCCAGCTCGTGCCGCAGCGCCGCCAGTTCGGCGCCGCCCGCCATCCGCGTGATCAGCTCCTCCAGCGTCACGTCGCCGCGCGCCGCGCTCAACTCGACGGCGCCCAGCCGCAGGACGGTGAAGTGGTCGCCCACCAGGAAGGCGTGGTGCGGATTGTGGGTGATGAAGACGACGCCCAGGCCACGCTCCCGCGCCGCGGCGATGTACTTCAGCACCACACCGGACTGCTTGACGCCCAGCGCGGCCGTGGGCTCGTCCAGCACCAGCACCCGGGCCCCGAAGTGCACGGCGCGGGCGATGGCGACGGACTGCCGCTGGCCGCCGGAGAGCGAGCCGACCGGCTGGTCCAGATCGTCGAGCACGATGCCCATGCCGCGCAGTTCGGCGTCGGCGACCCGCTTCATGCGGGCGATGTCCAGCCACCGGAACGGCCCGAACCCGCGCGTGAGTTCGGAGCCGAGGAAGAAGTTCCGCCAGACCGACATCAGCGGCACGGTGGCCAGGTCCTGGTGGACGGCGGCGATGCCCCGGGCCAGCGCGGCGCGCGGCCCCGGCAGCCGGACCGGCTCGCCGTCGATGCGGAACTCGCCCTCGTCGGGCCGGTGCAGCCCGGTGACGATCTTGATGAGGGTGGACTTGCCCGCGCCGTTGTCCCCGAGCACGCACGTCACCTCGCCCGCCCGCACGGCGAGATCGACGCCGCGCAGCGCCCGCACGGCACCGTAGCTCTTGCCGACGCCGGTCAGCTCCACCAGCGGGGACCAGGTGTTCACGCCCGCCTCACCCCCGCGGTGCGCCGCCCGGCCGTGGCCTGCCTGCGGACCCAGAGGTTGAGCAGCGTGGCGAGCAGCAGCACCGCGCCGAGGAAGAACATGAACCAGTCGGGGTCCCAGTCGGCGTAGACGATGCCCTGGGAGACCATCCCGAACAGGAACGCGCCCACCACCGGCCCGGGGACCGAGCCGTAGCCGCCGGTCAGCAGGCAGCCGCCGATGACGGCCGCCGCGATGTACAGCAGTTCGTTGCCGACGCCGCCGCCCGACTGGACGGTGTTGAACGCGAAGAGCTGGTGCATCCCGACGAACCACGCCGTGAAGCCGACGAGCATGAAGAGGCTGATCTTGACGAACGCGACCGGCACCCCGACCGCCCGCGCGCTCTCCTGCCCGCCGCCGACGGCGAAGATCCAGTTGCCGTACGTGGTGCGCAGCAGCACCCAGGTGGCCAGGCAGGCGAAGCCGAGCCACCACAGCACGGTGATCCGGACGTCGGTGCCGCCGACCGTGAGCGTGGCGGAGAAGACGCTCCGCGCCTGGTCGAAACCCTCCATGTCGCTGATGGAGTCGGTGGCCACGGTGCCCGTGATCGCCTTGGTGAGCGCCAGGTTCAGCCCCTGGAGCATCAGGAACGTGCCCAGCGTGACGAGGAAGCTGGGCAGCCGGGTCAGCACCAGCATCAGCCCGTTGAACGCGCCGACGGCCAGCGAGAGGACGAGCGCGACCAGCACCCCGGTCCAGACGTTGAGGGTGAGCTGGAAGGCGACCATGCTCGCGGTCAGGGCCGAGGAGACGACGGCGACGCCCGCCGACAGGTCGAACTCGCCGCCGATCATCAGCAGCGCCACCGACAGGCCCATGATGCCGAGCGTGGAGGACTGGTAGAGCACGGTGGACAGCGAGTCGAGCTGCCGGAAGGTCGGGGCGACGGCCCAGAAGAGCAGGTAGACCGCCAGCGCGCCGATGAGCACGCCCGTCTCGGGGCGGGCCAGCGCGCGGCGCGACCGGGCGGCCAGGGCGGTGGCGGCGGACGGCACGGCGCGGGTCACCTCGTCCCGTTCCGGGCGAACGCGGCGATCTCCGCGATGTTCTCCGCGTCCACGAACGCCGGTCCGGTCAGCACGGGTTCGGCGCCGCCGCCGCTGACGTTGCCGTTGTGGTGGAAGAGCCACAGCGCGTCGACCGCCAGATAGCCCTGGAGGTACGGCTGCTGGTCGACGGCGAACTCGATGTCCCCGTCCTCGATCGCCGTCACCAGCTCCGGGTTGAGGTCGAACGTGGCGATCCGCGCGTCGTCGCCCGCGTCGTCCACCGAGCCCACGGCGGCCAGCCCGACGGGGGCGGTCAGGGAGACCACGTAGTCGATCGAGGACTCCTGCCGCAGCTTGGCCTCGATGGTGGAGCGCACCGACGGCAGGTCGGTGCCGTCGACGTAGAGGATCTCGCTCTCGCCCGCGAACGTCGCGGCGACCCCGGCGCAGCGCGCCTCCTGGTCGACGTGGCCCTGTTCGTGGATGACGCACAGGGCTGCTCCGCGCCGGCCTCGTTGAGCCGCTCCCCGAACGCCTCGCCCGTCAGCCGCTCGTCCTGGCCGAAGTAGGAGAGCAGGCCCAGCTCGCGCCACGCGTCCATACCGGAGTTGAGGCCGACGACGGGGATGCCCGCGTCCTCGGCGCGCCGGACGGCGTCGGCCAGGCCCTCGGGGTTGGCCAGGGTCACGGCTATGCCGTCGACGTCCTGGTCGATGGCGTTCTGTATCAGGCTCGCCTGCCCGGAGACCTCCGGGTCGCTCGCGTAGACCAGCTCGGCGTTGCTCTTCTGCGCCGCGTCCTCGGCGCCCTCGCGGACGATGTCCCAGAAGGTGTCGCCGGGTGCTCCGTGGGTGATCAGCGCGACCTTGATCCGCGGGGTGTCGGCCCGGCCCAGGGCGTCCGCGGCGGCCTCCTCCGCGGCCTCGCGGGCGCGCCGGCCGCCGGTGTCGCTGGTGCACCCGGCCAGCAGCAGCGCGCAGGCGGCGAGGGCCACCACCGCTCTCGGCCGCGCCGCCGGGACTCTGTAGACGTTCATCGTCCGGAACCTCACCTCCCGGACGATACTGCCCAGCACAAGCCCTATTGTCCATATGTCAGGACAAATGATTGACAGGGGCCCGGCATCCGACTGCATGATGGGGGCGATGTGCCGCCGCCCATCCGCCGAAAGGGCACCGCCGTGGCCGGACCAGCCGGACCGTTCGACGTCATCACCATGGGACGCATCGGAGTGGACATCTACCCGCTGCAGACCGGCGTACCGCTCCCGGACGTCGAGACCTTCGGGAAATTCCTCGGCGGTTCCCCCACGAATGTGGCCGTCGCCGCCGCCCGCCTCGGCCGCTCCGCCGCCGTCATCACCCGCACCGGCCGCGATCCGTTCGGCGACTACTGCCACCGCGCGCTGCGGGAGTTCGGCGTGGACGACCGCTGGGTGACCGACGTGCCCGGCCATCCGACGCCCGTCACGTTCTGCGAGATCTTCCCGCCCGACGACTTCCCGCTCTACTTCTACCGCCAGCCCCAGGCCCCCGACCTGATCATCCATCCGCACGAGCTGGACCTGGCGGCGGTGGCCGCCGCCCGCGTCTTCTGGGTGACCGGCACCGGGCTGTGCGCCGAGCCCAGCCGCACCGCGACCCTCACCGCCCTCGCCGCCCGCCGCGCGGCGGCCGGTCCCGGCCAGGTCGCCACCGTCCTCGACCTCGACTGGCGACCGGTGTTCTGGCCCGACGGCGACCCCGAGCAGGCCCGCCCCCACTACCGCGCGGCCCTGGCCCACGCCACCGTCGCCGTCGGCAACCTCGCGGAGTGCGGGGTCGCCACCGGCGAACGCGAGCCGCGCGCCTGCGCCGAGGCCCTGCTGGACGCGGGCGTGGCGCTGGCCGTCGTCAAGCGCGGGCCGGACGGCGTGCTGGCCATGGACCGCGACGGCACCGTGACCGAGGCCCCGGCGCACCCCGTCGAGGTCGTCAACGGGCTCGGCGCGGGCGACGCCTTCGGCGGCGCGCTCTGCCACGGCCTGCTGGCGGGCTGGGCCCCGCGGGCGCTGACGCGCTACGCCAACGCGGCCGGCGCGATCGTCGCCGGGCGGCTCGCCTGCTCGGCCGCCATGCCCTACGCCGCCGAGGTCGACACCCTCCTCGCCGCCGCCACCGGCACCGCCCCGCCCGGCGGATCCGCCACCGGCTCCGCCCCGCACCCCGACACCACCCCCCAGTGAGGAGAGGTCCTTGACCCTCAGCGTCTCCGAGATCGCCACGGTGCGCGCCCGGCATCCCGAGGCCGTCGCCGAGGCCGCCGCCCGCCGGCGGCGCCGCCCGTTCCTGGGCGAGCGCGGCCGGCTGATGATCGTCGCCGCCGACCACCCGGCGCGCGGCGTGCTCGGCGCCGGGGACCGCTCGCTCGCCATGGCCAACCGCGCCGACCTGCTGGAACGGCTGCGGCTCGCCCTCTCCCGCCCCGGCGTCGACGGGGTCCTCGCCACCGCCGACATCCTGGACGACCTGCTGCTGCTCGGCGCCCTCGACCACAGGCTCGCCATCGGCTCGATGAACCGCGGCGGCCTGGCCGGCGCCGCGTTCGAGCTCGACGACCGCTTCACCGGCCACCGCGCCGAGACCCTGCGGCGCCTCGGCTTCGACGCCGGGAAGCTGCTGCTGCGCATCGACTACACCGACCCCGGCTCGCTCGCCACCCTGCACGCCACCGCGCGCGCCATCGACGAGATGGCCGAACGACACCTGCCCGTCTTCGTGGAGCCTTTCCTCTGCCACCGGGTGGGCGGCAAAGTGAGCGTCGACCTGAGCGCCGAGGCGGTCGCCACGTCCATCGCCATCGCCTCCGGTCTCGGCGGCACCTCGGCCTACACCTGGCTGAAGGTGCCGGTCACCGCG
Organism: Streptomyces sp. URMC 129; assembly: GCF_051386415.1. Taxonomy (NCBI): domain Bacteria; kingdom Bacillati; phylum Actinomycetota; class Actinomycetes; order Kitasatosporales; family Streptomycetaceae; genus Streptomyces; species Streptomyces sp. URMC 129. The sequence continues at coordinate 21,810 of NZ_JBPQTQ010000074.1, read as the reverse complement.
GACGCCGAGGAGATGGGACGCGTCATGGAGACCTCCACACTGCCCGCCGTGCTGCTCGGCGGCGACACCGGCCCCGACCAGGACACCACGTACGAGCGGTGGCGCGCGGCGCTGCGCCTGCCCACCGTGCACGGCCTGATCGCGGGCCGCTCGCTGCTCTACCCGGCCGACGACGACGTCGCCCGCGCCGTGGACACCGCCGTCGGACTCCTGTGAGACCGGAAACCCCCGCGAGAGGCGGAAGCCGCCCATGACGAGAACCCCCACCGGGCCCAGCGCCCACTCCCGGTACCACCTCCCGGCGGGCTCGGCCGCCGCCGGCCCGTACGCCCTGGCCGTCTCCCCCGAGCGCGCCGGCTGGGGCTTCTCCTCGCTGCGCGTGCTGCCGCTCGCCCCCGGCGCCGCCCACACCTTCCGCACCGACGACAGCGAGTGGATCGTGCTGCCGCTGCGCGGGAGCTGCACGGTGACCGTCACCGACGGCGACCGGGACGGCGGGGAGACGTTCACCCTGCGCGGGCGGGCCGACGTCTTCTCCGGCGTCAGCGACTTCGCCTACGCGCCGCGCGACGCCGAGGTGACCGTGGCCTCCGCCGGGGGCGGCCGGTTCGCGCTCACCGGCGCCCGCTGTGCCAACCGGCTGCCCGCCCGCTACGGCCCGGCCGGGGCCGTCCCGGTCGAGTTGCGCGGCGCGGGCCACTGCACCCGCCAGGTCCACAACTTCGCGGCGGCGGACGTCTTCGAGGCCGACCGGCTGATCGCGGTCGAGGTGCTGACCCCCGGCGGGAACTGGTCCTCCTACCCGCCGCACAAGCACGACGAGGCCCGGCCCGGCGAGGAGTCACGACTGGAGGAGATCTACTACTTCGAGATCGCGCGGGCCCCCGGCGGGCGCGCGGCCGAGGGCGTCGGCTACCAGCGCGTGACGCCCTCCGGCCGGGGCGTCGGCGCCGACCTGCTCGCCGAGGTCCGCACCGGCGACGCGGTGCTGATCCCCGACGGCTGGCACGGCCCGTCCATGGCCGCGCCCGGCCACGACATGTACTACCTCAACGTCATGGCCGGTCCCGGCGACGAGCGCCAGTGGCTCATCAGCGACCACCCCGACCACGCCTGGATCAGGGACACCTGGGCCGGCGAGCCGCCCGACCCCCGGCTGCCGCTCACCGGCCCGGCGCGTCCGGCACGTCCGGCACGTCCGGCACCGGTCGAGCCCCCGGAGGACCGCCCATGACCGCCACCGCCCCCACCCCCGGCCCGGTCCGGCTCACCGTCGCCCAGGCGCTGATCCGCTTCCTGGCCAACCAGTACACCGAGCGCGACGGCGTGCGGCACCGCCTGATCGACTCCTGCTGGGGCATCTTCGGCCACGGCAACGTCGCCGGGATCGGCCAGGCGCTGGTCGAACTCGGCCAGGGCCCCGGCGCCCGGCTCCCCTTCCGCCAGGGCCGCAACGAGCAGGCGATGGCGCACGCCGCCGTCGGCTTCGCCCGCCAGCGCAACCGCCTCTCCGCCCAGGCCGTCACCACCTCCATCGGCCCCGGCGCCACCAACCTCGTCACCGCCGCCGCCCTCGCCACGATCAACCGGCTGCCCGTCCTCCTGCTGCCCGGCGACGCGTTCGCCACCCGCCCGGCCGACCCCGTGCTCCAGCAGCTCGAACACCCGCTGGCCGGCGACATCTCGGTCAACGACGCGCTGCGGCCGGTCAGCCGGTGGTTCGACCGCGTGCACCGCCCCGAGGCGCTGATCCCCGCCGCGCTCGCCGCCGTCCGGGTGCTGGCCGACCCCGTGGAGACCGGCGCGGTCACCCTCGCCCTGCCGCAGGACGTGCAGGCCGAGGCGTACGACTGGCCGGCCGCGTTCCTCGCCGAGCGCGTCTGGCACGTGCCCCGGCCCGCCCCCGACCCCGGCGCGCTCGCCGCCGCCGCGCGGGCCGTCCGGGCCGCCCGCCGCCCGCTGCTGATCGCGGGCGGCGGCGTGCACCACAGCGAGGCCGAGGATGCGCTGCGCGCGCTGGCCGACGCCACCGGCATCCCGGTGGCCTCCACCCAGGCCGGGAAGGGCTCGCTGCGCCACGACCACCCCTGCGACGTGGGCGGCGTCGGCCACACCGGCACCGCCGTGGCCGACGACCTGGCCCGCGCGGCGGACCTGGTGATCGGCGTCGGCACCCGCTGGACGGACTTCACCACCGCCTCCGGCACGCTCTTCGCCGCGCCCGGCGTCCGGTTCGTGAACCTCACGATCTCCCCCGCCGACGCGCACAAACTCGGTGGCCTCGCCCTGGTCGCGGACGCCCGCGCCGGGCTCACCGCCCTCACCGGGGCCCTGGCCGGACACCGCGTCGACGCCGCCTACGCCGCCGAGTTCCGCGCGGGCAAGGCCCGTTGGGAACGGGTGGTGGACGCGGCCCTCACCCCGCGCGACGCGGACGCCCGCCCCACCCAGACCCAGGTGATCGGCGCGCTGGACGCGGTCGTCGGGGACGACGACATCGTGATCAACGCGGCCGGCTCCCTCCCCGGCGACCTGCACAAGCTGTGGCGCGCCCGCTCGCCGCGCCAGTACCACCTGGAGTACGGGTACTCGTGCATGGGCTACGAGATCCCCGCCGCGATCGGCGTGCGGCTGGCCGCGCCCGGCCGCCCGGTGTGGGCGCTGGTCGGGGACGGCACCTACCTGATGATGCCGACCGAGCTGGTCACCGCCGTCCAGGAGGGCGTCGCCGTCAAGCTGGTGCTGATCCAGAACCACGGATACGCCTCCATCGGCGGCCTGTCGGAGGAGACCGGCGCCGAACGCTTCGGCACCGCCTACCGGTTCCGCGCCCCGGACGGCTCCTACACCGGCGACCCGCTCCCCGTCGACCTGGCCGCCAACGCGGCCTCCCTGGGCCTGACGGTGCTCCGCGCCGGGACGTACCGCGAGCTGCGCGCGGCGCTGACCGAGGCGCGCGCCCTCGACCGGCCGGTCTGCGTGCACGTCGAGACCGATACCGCCGCCGGGCCCACCGCGCCGCCCGCGCAGGCGTGGTGGGACGTGCCGGTGGCGGCGACCGCCACCCGCCCGGCGGCGCGCGCGGCCCGCGCGGAGTACGAACGGCGGTCGGCCGCCCGGCGCCGGCACCTGTGAGGACGCGTCCGAAGACCTGGAGGTCACCCGGCATGCAGCCCGAATCCCCGAAGACCATCGGCCACTTCATCGGCAACCGGCACGCCGGGGGCGCCTCCGGCCGGTTCGCCCCGGTCTTCGACCCGGCGACCGGCGCGCGGACCGCGCGCGTCGCGCTGGCCTCGGCCGCCGAGGTCGACCGGGCCGTCGCGGCGGCCGGGGAGGCGGCGGCGACGTGGCGTTCGGCCTCCCTGGCCCGCCGCGCCGCGCTGCTGTTCCGGTACCGCGAGCTGCTGCGCGCGCACCGCGACGAGCTGGCCGGGCTGATCACCGCCGAGCACGGCAAGGTGCGCCCCGACGCGCTGGGCGAGGTGGCGCGCGGCCTGGAGATCGTCGAACTCGCCTGCGCGGTCCCGGAGAAGCTCAAGGGCGAACTGTCCACCGAGGTCTCCACCGGCGTGGACGTGGCCTCGATCCGGCAGCCGCTGGGCGTGGTCGCGGGGATCACCCCGTTCAACTTCCCCGCCATGGTGCCGCTGTGGATGTTCCCGGTCGCCGTCGCCTGCGGGAACGCGTTCGTCCTCAAGCCCAGCGAGAAGGACCCGTCCGCCGCGCTGCGGCTGGCCGGACTGGCCGCCGAGGCGGGCTTCCCCGACGGCGTCCTCAACGTCGTCAACGGCGACCGGGAGACCGTGGACCACCTCCTCGCCCACCCCGGCGTCGCGGCGGTCAGCTTCGTCGGCTCCACGCCCGTCGCCCGCGCCGTCCACGCCGCCGCCACCCGGCACGGCAAGCGCGTCCAGGCCCTCGGCGGCGCCAAGAACCACATGCTGGTGCTGCCCGACGCCGACCTCGACCTGGCGGCGGACAGCGCGACCGGCGCCGCGTACGGCTCGGCCGGCGAGCGCTGCATGGCCGTCTCGGTGGTGGTCGCGGTGGGCGAGGAGACCGGCGACGCGCTGGTCGCGCGGCTCGCGGAGCGCGCGGCGGCCGTGCGCGTCGGCCCCGGCACCGACCCGGACGCGGAGATGGGCCCGCTGATCACCCGTGAGCACCGCGACCGGGTCGCCTCCTACGTGCACGGCGCGCGCGCCCAGGGCGCCGACGTCGTGGTGGACGGCACCGGGTACACCGTGCCGGGCCACGAGGACGGCTTCTTCCTCGGCGTCTCGCTGCTGGACCGGGTGACGCCGGAGATGGACGCCTACCGCGACGAGATCTTCGGCCCGGTGCTGTGCGTGGTCCGCGCCGGGACGTACGAGGAGGCGGTGTCGCTGATCAACGCCTCGCCCTGGGGCAACGGCGCGGCCGTCTTCACCCGCGACGGCGGCGCGGCGCGGCGCTTCCAGCTGGAGGTGGAGGCCGGGATGGTGGGCGTCAACGTGCCGATCCCGGTGCCCGTCGGCTCCCACTCCTTCGGCGGCTGGAAGGACTCCCTCTTCGGCGACCACCACGTCTACGGCACCGACGGCATCCGCTTCTGCACCCGCGGCAAGGTGATCACCACCCGCTGGCCCGACCCGGCCGGCACGGAGGCGGGCATCGACCTCGGTTTCCCACGGAACCGGTAGCGCACACCTGCCGGGCCGTCACAAAAGGTAAAGGTTCCGCGACAGCCGTCACCATTACGCGCCTTACCCGTCACAGGTGATCAACAGGCCCATGCGGCACCTCCGCCCCGTCGTTCACCGGGCACAGGCTCAGTGATCATCGTCGTCACGCCCGCGTGACAGCGGGTACCCGAGGAGGTGCGAAGAGTTGACGGATCGCGGACTCTGGTCGTACAAGGAGATCGCCGCGCATATCCGCGTGCAGCCGGACACCGTGCGCTCCTACCGCAAGCACGGGCTGCTGCCCCCGCCGGACGTGGTCGAGAACGGGCGGCCGTTCTGGTACCCGGACACCATCAAGCAGTGGGTCAGCCGCCGGCCGGGCCATCGGGGTGGGCGGCGGGACTGAGACCGGCGGGGGGCGGCGCCGTCCGGCCGGCTCTGCTCATGAGCTGGGCGACGCCCGCGACGAGCAGCGAGACGCCGAGGCCGATGAGCAGCGCCGACCAGGTGCTGCCGAGCGCGGAGCCGCCCCAGTAGCCCAGCGCCACGCTGTAGGAGGCCCAGATGACCTCGGCGATACCGGCCCCCAGCAGGTAACGCCCGGGCCGGTAGCGGACGACGGCGGCGGTCAGGCCGCCGACGAGCCGCCCGCTGGGCAGGAAGCGGACGCCGATGACGAACGGCACGCCGTGGCGGTGGATCCGGGCCGCGGTCCAGGCGAGGGCCGCCTTGCGGCGGGCGGCGCCGGAGAGCCACGTCACGACCCGCCGCCCGGCCAGCCGGCCGATGCCGTAGATGGCGGCGTCACCGGCCAGGGCGCTGACGGCGACGACCAGCAGCACGAGCCCGAGGCTGAGTTCACCGGCCTCGGCGAGGGCGCCCGCGGACGCTATCAGCGCCGCGTTGGGCACCAGCGGCGGAGCGGTCGTCAGGGCCAGGAGGACGTACATCCACAGTGCGCCGTCCATGCCGACATCCCCGTTCCGTCCACCCCGGGTCGCCGCCCGGGATCCCCAACCTGTAAGGCAAAGCTGACACGTTGGGACCGGAACGCGAAAGAGCACCCGGCTCATTCCCGGGGCCGCCCCGGGCTCCCCCTAGGGGCACCGCCCCGCCCATCTCCACCCACCGGTAGGCTTATACCCCGGCGGGGTATGAATCCCGCGTGACGGAACACTCCGGAAGAGCCCGGGGGAGAGCAGAGAAACGAGGCAGGTCGCATGAGCACCACGACGTACAAGGTCTCCGGCATGAGCTGCGGCCACTGCGAGGGCGCCGTCACCGCCGAGGTGAAGGGCATCCCCGGCGTCACCGAGGTGACGGCCGTCGCGGCCACCGGCCTGGTCACCGTCACCGCCGAGGCCCCGGTCGACGACGAGGCGGTCCGCGCCGCCGTCGACGAGGCAGGCTACGAGCTGATCGGGCGCGCCTGACAGGCGCCCCGGAAGGGGGGAAACAGACACGGAAAAGCGCCCCGGCGACGGGTCCCCCCACAGGGCCCGGCGCGGGGCGCTTCCTGCCGTCCCGCTCAGAGCGTCCCCCCACGGGACCCCGGCTGGACGACGGCCGGCGTGGATCCAGCCGAATCCGCGCCAACTCTGACCGGTTAGACCCACGGCTCCGGCGAAGGTTGTGCATCCGGTGATGTGACCCGCGTCACATCACCATGCGGTCGCTACCGCTGCTCCACCGGCTTGTAGTCCCGCTCGACGATGCCCGTGTAGACCTGCCGCGGGCGGCCGATGCGGGTGCTCGGGTCGGTGATCATCTCGTGCCACTGGGCGATCCAGCCGGGCAGCCGGCCCAGCGCGAACAGCACGGTGAACATGCTGGTCGGGAAGCCCATGGCCCGGTAGATCAGGCCGGTGTAGAAGTCGACGTTCGGGTAGAGGTTGCGCGAGACGAAGTAGTCGTCGCTGAGCGCGTGCTCCTCCAGCGCCAGGGCGATGTCCAGCAGTTCGTCGGACTTGCCGAGGGCGGAGAGGACGTCGTGCGCCGCCGCCTTGATGATCTTCGCGCGCGGGTCGAAGCTCTTGTAGACGCGGTGCCCGAAGCCCATGAGCCGGACGCCCGACTCCTTGTTCTTGACCTTGCGGATGAAGGCGTCGACGTCGCCGCCGTCCTTCTGGATCTGCTCCAGCATCTCCAGCACGGCCGCGTTGGCGCCGCCGTGGAGGGGGCCCCAGAGGGCGTTGACGCCCGCCGAGATGGAGACGAAGAGGTTCGCCTGGGAGGAGCCGACGATCCGCACGGTGGACGCGGAACAGTTCTGCTCGTGGTCCGCGTGCAGGATGAACAGCTTGTCCAGGGCGTTGGCGACCACCGGGTCCGCCACGTACTCCTCGGCCGGGACCGAGAAGGTCATCCGGAGGAAGTTCTCCACGTAGCCCAGGTCGTTGCGCGGGTAGACCATGGGGTGGCCGATCGCCTTCTTGAAGGCGTAGGCCGCGATCGTGGGGAGCTTGGCGAGCAGGCGGATGGTCGACAGGTGCCGCTGCCGCTCGTCGAACGGGTTGTGGCTGTCCTGGTAGAACGTGGACAGGGCGCTGACCACCGAGGAGAGCATCGCCATCGGGTGGGCGTCCCGGGGGAAGCCGTCGTAGAAGCGCTTGACGTCCTCGTGCAGCAGCGTGTGCTGCGTGATCTCGTTGCGGAAGCTGGCCAGCTCGTCCACGGTGGGAAGCTCACCGTGAATGAGCAGGTAGGCCGTCTCCAGGAACGTGCCGTGCTCCGCGAGCTGCTCGATCGGGTACCCCCGGTAGCGGAGGATGCCTTTCTCCCCGTCGAGGTACGTGATGGCCGATTTGCAGGCCGCCGTGTTGCCGTAACCGGAGTCCAGGGTCACCAGACCGGTCTGGGCACGCAGCTTGCCGATGTCGAAGCCGCGGTCCCCGACCGTGCTCTCCACCAGCGGGTAGCGGTACTCCTCGTCTCCGTACCGCACTACTACTGCATTGTCTGCATTGTCGCCGTAGCGGTTTTCGCTCACGTCATCCCTCACCGACGTTGTGCCTCTTCCTCGAGGTGCCCTGACTCCTTCCACTGTCCCCCATCTGGAGCCAAGATGTGCACTCGGGGTCGGCCATCCGACCACAATTTGGCACGCCGTGCCGCGATAAAACGGACGCCGCGGAATCTTACGGAACAATCCCCCCGGCCAGCCGCGCGTCCAGCGCCGTGCACCGGCGACCTGCGGAAACGCTGCGCACGGCCTGCCCGAGCGCACGGCGTGACCCCACGAGCACAACAAGTCGCTTCGCCCGTGTCACGGCCGTGTACAACAGATTTCGCTGGAGCATCATCCAGGCGCTCATCGTGACCGGAACGACCACGCACGGATACTCACTGCCCTGGGACCGGTGAATGGTGACGGCATAGGCGTGGGCCAGCTCGTCCAGCTCGCCGAAGTCGTAGGCCACCTCCTCGTCCTCGTCGGTGCGCACCGTCAGCCGCTGGTCCACCGGATCGAGACCGGTCACCACGCCGACCGTGCCGTTGAAGACGCCGTTGGCGCCTTTCTCGTAGTTGTTGCGGATCTGCGTCACCTTGTCCCCGACGCGGAACACCCGCCCGCCGAACCGCTTCTCCGCGAGCCCCGGCCGGGCCGGCGTGATCGCCTGCTGCAGCAGCCCGTTGAGCACCCCGGCGCCGGCCGGGCCCCGGTGCATCGGCGTCAGCACCTGCACGTCCCGCCGCGGATCCAGGCCGAACCTCTCCGGGACGCGCCGCGCCGCCACGTCCACCGCCAGCCGCCCGGCCTCCTCGGTGTCCTCCGCCACGAAGAGGAAGAAGTCGGACAGCCCCTGCGTCACCGGCGGCACCCCGGAGTTGATCCGGTGCGCGTTGGTCACCACCCCCGACTCCCGCGCCTGCCGGAAGATCCGCGTCAGCCGCACCGCCGGGACCGGCCCGCCCGGCGCCAGCAGATCCCGCAGCACCTCCCCCGCGCCCACCGACGGCAGCTGGTCCACGTCCCCGACCAGCAGCAGGTGCGCCCCCGGCGCGACCGCCTTCACCAGCTTGTTCGCCAGCAGGAGATCGAGCATCGACGCCTCGTCCACCACCACCAGGTCCGCGTCCAGCGGCCGGTCCCGGTCGTACGCCGCGTCCCCGCCCGGCTTCAGCTCCAGCAGCCGGTGCACCGTGGACGCCTCCGCCCCGGTCAGCTCCGCCAGCCGCTTCGCCGCCCGCCCGGTCGGCGCCGCCAGCAGCACCTTCGCCCGCTTGGCGCGCGCCAGCTCCACCACGGACCGCACGGTGAACGACTTCCCGCACCCCGGGCCGCCGGTCAGCACCGCGACCTTCTCGGTCAGCGCCAGCCGCACCGCCTGCTCCTGCTCGGCGGCCAGCTCGGCCCCGGTCCGCCGCGCCAGCCACGCCAGCGCCTTCTCCCAGTCCACGTCGCGGAACGCCGCCAGCCGGTCCTCCTCGTGCCCGAGCAGCCGCCGCACCTGCCCGGCCAGCGACAGCTCGGCCCGGTGGAACGGCACCAGGTAGACCGCCGTCACCCGCCCCTCGGCGCTGCCGGGATCGGGCACGGCCTCCCGTACCACGCCCTCCGGCTCCGCGGCCAGCTCGCCCAGGCAGTCGATCACCAGGCCCGTGTCCACCTGGAGCAGCTTCACGGCGTCCGCGATCAGCCGCTCCTCCGGCAGATAGCAGTGCCCCTGGTCGGTGGCCTGCGACAGCGCGTACCGCAGCCCGGCCTTGACCCGCTCGGGGCTGTCCTGCGGGATGCCCACGGCGCGCGCGATGCGGTCGGCGGTCAGGAAGCCGATCCCCCACACGTCGGCCGCCAGCCGGTACGGCTGGTTCTTCACCACGGAGATCGACGCGTCGCCGTACTTCTTGTAGATCCGCACCGCGATGGAGGTGGAGACCTCGACGCTCTGGAGGAAGACCATGACCTCCTTGATGGCCTTCTGCTCCTCCCAGGCCGCCGCGATCAGCGCCGTGCGCTTGGGGCCCAGGCCCGGCACGGCGATCAGCTTCCGCGGATCGGCCTCGATGACCTCCAGCGTCCCGGTGCCGAAGTGCGCCACGATCCGCTCGGCGGTCTTCGGCCCGATGCCCTTGATCAGCCCCGAGCCCAGATAGCGCTGGATGCCCTGCACGGTCGCGGGCAGCACCGTCGTGTAGTTCTCCACGGTGAACTGGCGGCCGTACTGCGGGTGCGAGCCCCACCGGCCCGTCATCCGCAGCGACTCCCCCACCTGCGCGCCCAGCAGCGAGCCCACCACCGTCAGCAGCTCGCCCCCGCCCCGCCCGGTGTCGACACGGGCGACCGTGTACCCGTTCTCCTCGTTGGCGTAGGTGATGCGCTCCAGAACGCCCTCGACCACCGCACTCTGCGACATGCCCCGACGGTAGCCGCCGCCACCGACAACTCCGAAGGGCCTGGCCCCCCCAGGTCCAGGCCCTTCGCTCCCCTCCTGCCTCTACGAGACCCACGACGGACCGGAATGGTTGCACAACGGAGCGCATTCTTCCGGTCACAGGCGTCAAGAATCTTCTGGGCGAAGCGCGATGACGAGCCGGGCCCGGGGAATTTCCGCGCCACCTCGCCGCGCTGTCAGGCAACGACGGTTCCGCGGGCGTCTTCTCCGGAAGGGCACAGGGATCGCAGGAGGCGGACGATGCACACCGAAGACATCGAGGTCCACGACGATCCGCGCACCACCATCGCGGGCGTCGCCCTTCCACTGACCGACCCGCGCGCCGGGCGCGCGGCACTCACCGGAGGCAAGGCCGCATCCCTGGCCAGGGCCGCCGGAGCCAAGCTTCCCGTTCTGCCGGGCTTCGTCGTGCTGCCCCCGGGGACCAGCCACCGGGGCCAGGATCTCCGGGAAGCCTGGCGGCAGTTGAGCGCCAACGGTAGCACGCCGCTGGTGGTGCGCTCGTCGTCGGCCGCCGAGGACACCGAGGAGTCCTCCATGGCCGGGCAGTTCACCTCGGTCCTCGACGTGCGCGGCTGGGACGCGTTCCGCGCCGCGCTCACCACCGTGCGGGCCTCGTCCGAGGAGCCGATGGCCGTCCTCGTGCAGCCGATGGTCCGCTCCCGCGTCGGCGGCGTGCTCTTCGGCGCCGACCCGGTGTCCGGGCGCACCGACCGCACCCTGGTCAGTGTCGTGCCCGGCGGCCCGGACAGCCTGGTCAGCGGGGAGCGGTCGGGCACCGAGTTCCTGCTGTCGCGGCACGGCAGGCTGCTCCGCACCGCGCCGGGCGACCCGGCCGACCGCCTGCTGCGCGCGGGCGAGCTGCACCGGCTGGCCGCGCTCGCCCGCCGGACCCGCCAGGTCTTCGGCCGCCCGCAGGACATGGAGTTCGGCTTCGACGAACACACCGACCGGCTCTGGCTCTTCCAGTCCCGGCCGATCACCGCCATGGCGCCGCGCCCGGCCCGCCGGGCCCGGCTGCTCGGGCCGGGCCCGGTCGCGGAGACCCTGCCCGGCCTGCTGCGCCCGCTGGAGGAGGACCTGTGGGTGGTGCCGATGGCCCACGGCCTGGCGACCGCCCTCGACCTCGGCGGCACCGCCGCCCGGCACACGCTGCGCACCGTCCCGGTCGTCAGCACGGTCGCCGGGCGGGCCGTCGCCGACCTGGAGCTGCTCGGCATGGTGCCGCCCCGGCACCGCCGGCTGGCGCTGCTCAACCCGCTCCCGCCCGCCCGCCGGCTCGCCGCGGCGTGGCGCGTGGGCCGGCTGCGCTCGTCGCTGCCGCACCTGGCGACCTCGCTCCAGGCCGACGTGGACCGGCAGTTGTCGGAGGCGCCGCCCCCGGCCGAGCTGACCCCGGCGGGCCTGACGGCGGCGCTGCGCTGGAGCCGGAGCGTGCTGGTCGCGCTGCACGCCCAGGAGGCGCTGGCGGGCGCGCTGCTGACCGACGACCGGCCGGGCGCCACGGCCGCCGCGGCGGCCCTCGCCGCGCTGCACCACGGCCGCGCCGAGGGGCTGACCGACGGGCAGATCGTGGCCGCGCGGCCCGAGGTGCTGGCGCTGGTGCCGCCGAGCCTGACCGAGCCGCTGCGGCTCCCGGCGCGCGGCGTCGCGGGCACCGGCCCCGGCACCGGCACCCTGACCCCGAGGGAGGCCCTGCGGATGCGGATCCGCTGGGTGCAGGAGTTCCAGGTGGCGCTGGTCCGTGAGGTCGCCGCGCACAGCGTCGACGTGGGCCTGATCGCGCTGCTGCGCTGGCCCGAGCTGGTCTCCGTGGCCGAGGGCGGCCCGCTCCCGGCCGACCTGGCGCAGCGCCGGCCGCCCGCCGTGGGGACGCCGCTGCCGGACGCGTTCCGGCTGGCGGACGACGGCGCCGTCGTCGCCCGCCGCGACCCGGCGCGGGCGGACGGCGACGGCGGGCAGGGCGTCTCCGGCGGGCGCGCCGAGGGCGTCGCCTGGGACGGCACCGGCGAGCCGCCCCGGGACGCGGTGCTGGTCGTGCGGCATCTGGACCCCGGCCTGGCGCCGCTGCTGCCGCGCCTGGCCGGGCTGATCGCCCAGACCGGCAGCCCGCTGTCCCATCTGGCGGTTCTGGCACGCGAGTTGAGGCTCCCGGTGGTGACCGGCGCGGCGGGCGCGGTGGACCGTTACCCGCCGGGCACCCGGCTGCTGCTGGACGGCGCGACGGGCGAGGTGAGCGTCCGGGAGCGGGCGGAGCAGGGGGCGTTGTCATGAGGAGCGCGCGCCTGGCCGGGTATCTCTTCGGCGGCGCCGCCGCGTTGGGCGCCGCGATCTACGTGGTGATCTACCTCTACCGCTGGCAGTGGCAGCGGACGATCATCTGCGGCGTGCTGCTGCTGGTCGTGGAGGTGCTGCTGCTCGGGCTCGCCACGCTGGACCGCATATCCCGCCTGGAGCAGCGGATCAGGGACGGCGACCGGCGGCAGGACGAGATCCTGGCGCAGCTCCGCCAGGCCGACCGCGAGCCGGGCGCCGGCGGCGGCCGGGCGACGGCGGGCCGCCCCCGGTTCGCGTGGCTGGGCGACGGCGAGGGGCGGACGTTCGTCTTCGTGCCCGTCCTGATGGCGGCGGGCGTCGCGCTGTCGGGGCTGGCGTGGGTGGTGGAGCGCGTGGCGCGGGCGACGGTGCGGCCGACGGCCCAGCGCCGCCTGGCGGGCCGCCTGGCGCCCCTCGCGGCCCCGCCCGGCGGCCTGCACGCCCCGACACCCGACCTGCCCGACCACCCGGTGCTCGGCCGGGCCAAGCAGCTCGGCGCTCTCGCCCTGGCGGCGGCGGCCTGCGTCGCGCTGTTCGCCGGCCTCCAGGCGATGACCGAGACCGAGCCCCCGGAGCACGGCACGGGCGCGGCGACGTCCCTGCTGTTCACAGTCGACGGCAACGGGGTGGGCGACTCCCGCACCGCCCTGGCCGCCGAGCAGATGTGGGAGCGCTGCCGCGACGCGACGGCCGTCCCGCTGCTCCAGGCCGGGATGACCGCTCTGGACGACGGCCTGTTCGCGGCGACGGTCCAGCCGTCCCTGAGCGAGCACGACGAACTCCGCCTGCTCGGCTGCCTGGAGGACACCACCATCGACCGCGTCCGGCTCACCGTCATCGGCACCGGCGCGCTAGAGCCGAGCTGACCCCGGCCCGGACGACACCCACCACGACGACAGAGAGGGGCTATCCGTCCTCGTCCCTGACCTCCAGCGCTTCCCGCGCCAGGCGGATGAACGTGACATAGGCCTCCCGGAAGTCCCGGTAGGCAGCGTCGTACTCGTCCCGCCGCCGGGCACTGTCGTCACCGATGAGTGCCTTGAGCAACGGCTGCAAGCGCCGCGCCCTGTTCCGCACGTGGTCCGCCGCGGCGGAAACCTCGGCCGGACCGTCGAGCCGGACCTCATGCATGGCCCTGTTCATGTCCCCGATGGCCGGGCCGACGCGCTCGTACATCTGCTGGAGGAGCCGGTCCTTGCTCCCGCGGTCGCGCGCCGCGTCGACGTCGTCGATCTGCCACGTGACCGCCGAGAACGCGTGCGCGCAGCTCAGCATCTCCCGATAGGAGGCTCTGCGCCGGTCCCGCTGCTCACGAAGGGCCTCCGCCCGCGCGGTGGTCCGGGCTTGGGCCAGCGCCGCGCGCAGGGCCGCCCGCGCGGTGATGTAGCTGGCCCCGAGCGCGGTGAGCGCGGTCAGGACGCCGACCCACAGTCCGCTGTTCGCCATGTCCGGAGAGTCTGTCAGCCGGGGGCGCGGTGCGGCAGTCGCCCACCGTGGCCACGGATCCGCGGGCCCCGACCGCGCCTCCGGCACGGCCGGGCGGATCCGGATGACCGCCTCGGGACGGCGCCGCTCCACCGCCCCGGACACGGGAACGGAGGGCTCCCGCCCGGCCAACTCCCGCTCGGGAAGGGCCACCCCGTCCGCGAACCGCCCGAAGTCCCCCGGCGCCGCGTACCGCTCCGCCGCCGTGCTGTTCATCGGCGCGGGTCCAGCGCATCGCGGTCGACATGTCGCACATTTCCCCTCATGCGCCGTCTACGATGCCCCTGCCGCTCGCAGACACGAAGGGCTGGAACGCGCCATGCACACGTCCGTGGAGACCACCAGATCCGGGCGGCCGTCGCCGGAGGAACCACGGACGGACCGCGTCGTCTTCGGCGTCGCCGCCGGACTCACGCTCGCCTTCGTGCTCTGGGGCTGCCTCGCCACCGACTCGCTCGCCGACGTCTCCGGCGAGGCCCTGGAGAGCGTCATCCACAATGCCGGGTGGGGCTTCGTGCTCGTCTCCTCCGGCCTGGTGGTCTTCGCCCTCTGGCTCGCCGTCAGCCGCTACGGGCGCGTCACCCTCGGCGAGGAGGGCGAGGAGCCCGAGTTCCGCACGGTGTCCTGGGTGGCGATGATGTTCAGCGCCGGGATGGGCATCGGCCTGATGTTCTACGGCGTGAGCGAGCCGCTCAGCCACTTCGTCACGCCGCCGCCCGGCACCGCGCCGCGGGACACCGGCGAGCGGATGTCCACGGCCATGGCCACCACTCTCTTCCACTGGACCATCCACCCCTGGGCCATCTACGCGGTCGCCGGCATGGCCATCGCCTACAGCGCGTTCCGGCGCCGCCGCCGGCAGTCCATCAGCGCGGTCTTCACCCCGCTCATCGGGGAGCGGCGGGCCCACGGCGGTCCCGGCCGCGTCATCGACATCCTCGCCATCTTCGCCACCCTCTTCGGCTCCGCCGCCTCCCTGGGCCTCGGCGCCCTCCAGATCGGCGGCGGTGCCGAGGAGCTGGGCTGGATGCCGGACGTGGCGACCGGTGTCCTCGTCGTCATCATCGCGGTCCTGACGGCGGCCTTCGTCGTGTCGGCCGTCTCGGGCATCGACCGGGGCATCCAGTGGCTGTCCAACACCAACATGGTGCTGGCCGCCCTGCTCGCCGTCTTCCTCTTCGTCGCCGGCCCCACCGTGCTGATCCTCGACCTCGTCCCGACCTCGATCGGGTCCTACGCCGACGCGCTGCCCGGCATGGCCGCCCGCACCGAGGCGAGCGGCGGCGAGGACATCGCGGGCTGGCTGTCGGGCTGGACGGTCTTCTACTGGGCCTGGTGGATCTCGTGGACGCCGTTCGTCGGCATGTTCATCGCCCGCATCAGCCGGGGCCGGACGATCCGGCAGTTCGTCGGCGGCGTGATCCTGGTGCCCAGCACGGTCAGCCTGCTGTGGTTCACCGTCTTCGGCGGCACCGCGATGCGCCTGGAGGCAGGCGGCGAGGGCATCATCGGCGAGGCCACCGCCGAAGGCAGGCTCTTCGCCGTCCTCGGCAACTATCCCGTCGCCGGGCTGACGACCGTCGTGGTGATGATCCTCGTCGGCATCTTCTTCGTCTCCGGCGCGGACGCCGCCTCGATCGTGATGGGCACGCTGTCGCAGCACGGCACGCTGCGCCCGCACCATCTGATCGTCGTCTTCTGGGGCGTGCTCACCGGCGCCGTCGCCGCCGTCATGCTGCTCATCGGCGGCGGCGGGTCCAGCGCGCTGGAGGGCCTGCAGAACCTGACCATCCTGGCCGCCGTGCCGTTCACCCTGGTGCTGATCGGGCTGTGCGCGGCCCTGATGCGCGACCTGCGCCACGACGCGGTCATCCTGCGCGGCGAACAGGCCGAGGAGGCCGTGGAGATGGCGGTCATCGCCGGACAGCAGCGCTACGCGGGCGACTTCGAGATCCGCATCGGCCCCGGCACCAGTGAGCTGGACGTGTCGGTCAGGCCGGAGGGCACCCGGCCCCCCGAGCACTGAGGAACCCCGGGCTCAGCCGGCGATCCGCGCGCCGGGGAGCAGGCTCTTGCGGTAGTAGCTCGTCGGCCGCAGCACGCCGTCCGGGTCGGCCGCGTGGTCCGGGACCTCGCCGAACTTGATCCACCCCTCCGACCGGTACAGGCGCTCCGCGCCGCTGTCCTTCTCCGTGTCCAGCAGCAGCAGCGTCACGCCCGCGTCGGCCGCGGCGCGCTCGGCCGCGGCGAGCAGGGCGCGGGCGATGCCGCGCCGCCGCGCCGAGCTGTGCACCAGCAGTTTGGCGATCTCCGCGCGGTGCCGCCCGGTGGGCTTGGACTCGAACGCCAGGGTCACCGTGCCGATCAGCGGGCCGTCACCGTCGCCGCCCGCCTCGCGCGCCGCCCACACGGCCATCCGGCCCGACGCCACCGCCGGGCCGTGCCCGGCCCACCACCGCGCCGCCTCCCCCGGCCCGAACGGCTTCAGGAAGCCCACCGAGGCCCCGCCCGCCACGGCGTCCACCAGCAGACCGGCCAGCCGGGGCAGCTCCTCCGCCCCGAGCCGCACGACCTCCACCCCGCGCGCGGCGCTCACGGCAGCACCACCACCACGGCGTACCGGACGGACCCCGGCCCGGGGCAGTGGTACCGCGACGGCCCCCACAGCCGGAACCGCAGGCAGTCGCCGGGGTCCAGCAGGTGCTCCTCGTCCCCCACCCGCACCGACAGCGGGCCGCCCTCCAGCACCCACACGTGGTGTTCGAGCCCGGGCAACGGCGGCCCCTCGTACGGCACCTCGGCGCCCGGCTCCAGCACGCCCTCGATCACCTCGCCGCGCAGACCGGCGTGCGGCGGGGACACCGAACGCCGCGCGAAGCCCGCCCCGGCGTCCCGCCACACCGCCTGCCGCGCCGCCCGCACCAGGCCCGGCGGCTCCTCCTCGACCTCCATCAGCAGCCGCGACATGGTCCGCCCGTACACCGAGCAGAGCCTGCCGAGCAGGGCCGCCGTGGGGCTGATCTCCGCCCGCTCCAGCCGGGACAGCGTCGAGCGGCTCACGCCGCTGCGCCCGGCCAGCTCGTCCAGGGACCAGCCGCGCTCGGCGCGCAGCGCGGCCAGCCGGGCCGCCAGCCGGGAATCGATGGAGTCCGTGGCGGCGGACACCGCGGTGACGGCGACATCGTCTCTCATATCCGGGATGCTATCCCAGGGCGGAGAACCGCCTCATCGCGGGCCCGCGAGGAAGTCCGCGAGGCTGCCGAGCAGGATGCGGCTCCCCTCCTCCGACTCCGCGCACTCCTCGGCCGTCGCGCACTCCTGCCGGATCACCAGCCGGGTGCGCCGCCCGGCGTCCAGCTCCTCGAAGTCCATCTCCATCACGGCCGGCTCGTCCCGCCCCGGCATGTCGAGCGAGGTCACCAGCCGCCGGCCCGGCTCCACCACGGGGTAGGTGCCGGACATCGGGAACGCCGCCCCGTCGGGGGTCACCAGCGTCGCCCGCCACGCCCCGCCCGGCCGCACGTCCAGCTCCACGGACGGCAGCGGCGCCCCGAACCACCGCGCGAACCGCTCCGGCAGCGTCCAGGCATCCCACACCTCCGCCACCGGCGCGTCCAGTTCCCTCGTCAGCCGGTACGCCGTCGTCGTCCCGCTCATGACCGTCTCCCCTTCGTCCGGGCCCCGCCTCCCGCGGGCACCTCACACCCGGACAGACCACGGCCCGGCCGGAAACTCATCGGCCGGCGCCCCGGCGCGTTGTTCTAGGCTGCGCGTCATGAGCGACACCACGGCCCCCCTGGCGACCGGCCCGCTGGGCATGCGGCTGCTGGCCTTCGAACGCCTCCCCGAGGACACCCGGTTCAGCGAGGCGCCGGTCGCCTACAGCCTGGTCGCGCTGTGGCACGCGGGCCTGCTCCTCCTGGTCCATGTCCGCCACCGCGACTGCTGGGAGCTGCCCGGCGGCGGAATCGACCCCGGCGAGAGCGCGCGCGAGGCGGCCGTCCGGGAGCTGCGCGAGGAGACGAACCACGTCGTCGCCCCGGCCGCCCTCACCTTCGCCGGATTCGCCAAGACGTCCCTGCCGGACAAGCGCGTGCTGCGCGGCGCGTTCTACCACGGCGAAACGGCCGACCCCACCGCGTTCGAACCGAACGACGAGATCTCCGCGATCCACTGGTGGAACCTCGAAGACCCGCTGCCCCCCGGCCGGTTGCAGACGGTGGACACCTATCTCGCCGCCCTCGCGCGCTCCTAGAGCCGCCGCACCCGCTGGGCCACGATGTTGCCCAGCACCAGATAGACCAGGGCCGCCAGTCCGTAGCCGCAGACCACGCGCGCCCACTCGTCGTCGAACGTGAACATGTCGTGCGACCAGCTCGCCAGCCAACGCGACGCGTCGTGCAGGAAGTTCACCAGGTCGTTGCCCGGATTCGCGTCCAGCAGGTACATCAGGATCCACAGGCCGATGATGAAGGCCGCGACATCTGCGGCGACCGCGATGAACGCCGCCACGGGACCAAGTCTCAGATTTTTTGCGGACATGACATGCCGGGTTGCCCACCGGACGGCCGCCAAACCCCGTCGCCCCGCCCGGGGCGGCACCGCGCCGCCCCGGGCCGTCACACCGTCGGCGCCGTCGTGCCGTCAGTGGTCCCGGACGCCGCTCAGCTCGTTGGGCACGCCCGGCAGCCGCAGCGTCTCCCGGACCTCGCCCGACGCCAGGTCCACGGCGTGCAGTTCGCTGGTGGCCGGCTCCGTCACGTACGCCGTGCCGCCGCGCACCCACAGCGCGGGCCGGGGTTCCTGCCACTCCAGCGGCTCCTCCCACTCCGCGACGACCGGGACGCTGTCCACCACCTCGGCGCCGACGGGGTCGATCACGTGGATGCTCCCGTCCGTGCCGAGGACCAGGGCCTCGCCCTCCGGGCCCCGGGCGAGGGAGCGGAAGGTGTAGCTGGTGCCGAGGTCCACCCGGGTCAGCGTCCCGGCCTCGGTGTCGATGAGCGAGATCTCCTGGGGCCGTTCCAGCTCGGCGTCCGCGTCCTGCTTGTAGTCGCCGAGCACGACGGCCGACTCCTCCGATCCGGCCTGGTTGCCGATGCGGCCGTAGGCGGTGGGGCTGTCCACCTTGGTGATGGTCCCGTCCCGGTAGATCAGGACGCCGTCCTCGCAGCCGATGACGACGGCCTCGCCCCGCGCCGTCGCCTCGCCGTGCACGCCGGGGCACTCCTCGCTGCGGGCGATCTCCTCGCCGTCCGCGTCGAGCACGACGATGCCGGTGCGCTCCTCCTCGGTGCCGAGGGTGACGAGGAGTTCGCCGTTCTCCAGTTCGACGGCGACGCCGTGGTGGGGCGCGGCGGCCGTGTAGGTCCCGGTCTCCGGCTCGCCGTCCCCGAGGTCGTCCGGGTCGAGGCTGACGACCTCGCCCGAGCCGTCGAAGAAGAGCACGGCCCGGCCGGCGTGCCGCACGACGTGCCCCGGCTCCGGCCCCTCGAAGACCGTGTCCGTCAGCGCGCCGCCGGCCGCGTCCAGCACCTGGAAGCCGGCGGAGGTCGAGACGAAGACGTGGCGGTCGTCGCCCGCGGGGTTGAGCCGGTTGAAGCCGTCCAGCGGGATGTCCGCCGCGACCTCGAAGGTCTCGCCGTCGATGACGAACAGCCCGCCGTCGTAGGTGACGACGACCGGGTCGGCCACCCGAGCCGCCTCCGCTGACGCCGCGGCCCCGGGCTCCTTCTCCTCCTCCGCGCCGCACGCGCTCACCGCGACCAGCGTGGCGGCGAGCGCCGACAGCGCGACCGCCTTCCGCGCCGGACCGCCCGTCCAGGACCAGATGTTGCCGTCTCTCACGTCGTGCCTCTCATTCCGTCAGTCCGGAGACGATGGCGTCGGTGTTGGCGCGCATCATCTCCTCGTAGGTCCCGGCCCCCTGGCCCTCCTCGGTCAGGGATTCGGAGAACAGGTGGATCACCTCGACGCGCAGGCCGACCTCGTCGGCGAGCACCCGCGCCAGCCGGTCCGGCTGCGCGGAGTCCGCGAAGATCGCCGGCACCCCCGCCTCCCGGATCGCGGCGGCGAGGGAGTCCAGGTCGGACGAGCTGGGCGAGGCCAGCGTCGTCCCGCTCGGGATGACCGCGCCGACGATCCGGAAGCCGTACCGTTCCGCGAGGTATCCGAAGACGTGGTGGTCCGTGACGAGGCTGCGCCGCTCCTCGGGGATCTCCGCGAACCGGTCGGCCATCCACGCGTCGAGGCGGCCGAGCCCGGCCGCGTACTCCTCGGCGTTGGCGCGGACGGCCGCGGCGTCGACGCCCCCGACCTCCTCGACCACCCGGTCCGCGATCACGTCCACCGCGGTGCGCACCCGGCGCGGGTCGGTCCAGAAGTGCGGATCGGGCTGCCCGGCCGAGTCGCCCTCGCGGTACCGGATCGGGTCGACCTCCTCCCCGACCGCCAGCGTCGGCACCCCGGCGTCCCCCGCCGCCTCCACGGTGCGCCGCACGCCCTCCTCCAGGCCGAGGCCGTTGGAGATCACCAGGCCGGCCTCCTCCACGAGGGCGGCCTGGCGGGCCGACAGCGCGAACGAGTGCGGGTCCGCGCCCGGCTCCATCAGCACGGTCACCTCGGCCTCGTCCCCGACGACGTTCCGGGTGATGTCGCCGAGGATGTTCGTGGTGACGACGATCCCGGCCCCCTGCTCCCCGCCGGACCCGGCGGCCCCGCATCCGGCCAGGGACACGGCCACCAGCGGCAGCACCGCCAGCAGCGCCCTCGCCCTCCTCGCCGCCCTCATCGGCCCGTCTCCACCATGTGCGCGGGCGCGAAGCCGAGTTCCAGCGTGCGGGCGATCCGCAGGTCGTCGCGGTAGTCGATCTCGTGCACGGCCCCGGCCGCCGGGTCGTTGACGTAGGCGCGGGCGGCGTCGATCTCGATCACCGGGGCCGTCCCGTCCGGCGGCGGTCCGGCCAGCAGCGGGGTCCGCGCCGTCTCCTCGCCCGTCCCGGTGTCGAACGCGTGCAGCACGCCGTCGGCGGTCAGCGTGAGCAGCGTGGCGCCGTCGCCCGGCGCGTTGGCGGCCAGCACGGGACCGGTCGCCACGAACGCCCAGGCCCGCCCGGACACGTCCAGCGTCCACACCCCCCGCTCCCCGGCCACCGCGGCGAGCGTCGCGCTGCCGGACCGGTGGGTGAACTCCCGGGCGCGGTCCGCCGCCTGCTCCGGGTAGGCGATCTTCTCGCCGGTGAACGTGTCCCCCTCGCCGGTCACCAGCAGCGCCCCGTCCGCGCAGCCGAGGACGACGCCGTACGGGGTCGCGGCCTCGCCCTCCGGCCGCGGGCAGGGCTCGTCGAGCGCCGCGACCGGCTCGCCGTCCGCCCCCCGCACCTCGACCGCGCCGTCGGCGGCGGCCACGACCACGTGCTCCGCGAGCGGCACGGCGGCGGCGCCGGACGGGTCGTCCACGCCGAACGAACCGGCCTCCGTGAGCGTCCCGGCCTCCAGCGCCTCCCGGTCGACCAGGGTGACCGTGCCGTCCCCGGACGTCACGGCGGCGGCGGAGGAGCCGCCGTGCGCACCGGCCGGTGCCCGGCCGGGCACCGCGCCGACGAGGCGGGCCGGGGCCCGGTAGTAGTGGGAGTGGTCGCCGTGGTCGACGGTCCAGGCGCCGCCGTCCACGATGTGCACCGAGCCGTCCCCGGCGGTGACGTAGGCGAAGCGGCCGTCGCCGCCGATGTCCGTGACGCCCTCGACCGTCCCCGTCCCGGTGAACTCCCCGGTGATCAGGTCGAGAACGCCCACCGTGCCGGTCTCCGCGCCGGCCACCACGAGACGCGGCTGCGGCTCCCCGGCCTCCTCGGCGCCCGCCACCTGCCCGTGCGGCACCCCGGGTTCCGGCCGCTCCGGCTCGGGGGCGGCGGCGGGGACGCCGCCCCCGCCGCCACCGCACCCGG
>NZ_JBPQTQ010000073.1:0-30918 GCF_051386415.1 Streptomyces sp. URMC 129 | reverse complement strand
GGGCGGGGGCGGCGGTGGCGTGGGTGCGGGCGTCGGCGGCGCAGGGGTCGCACAGGGCCGTGATCCAGGTGCCGTGCTGGCCGCCGCGGAAGCGGGGGCGGCCCGGGGCGCCGCATATCTCGCAGGTCTCGCCGGAGGCTGTCTCCGCCGCGTCGGTGAGCTGGGTGGCGGCGTCCGCCCAGTGTCCGTCGAAATACCCGTGCTCGTCGAAACGGTCCGCGACGCAGATCCGCAGCCGGCCGAGATTCCGCTCGCAGGACTCGATCCGGTAGTCCGGGGCGAGGGCGAGAAGCCGCTGGTGGAGCCGGTCCAGCAGGGTGGCCCAGCCGGGGCCCACGGTGTGGGTCCAGGCGGGAAGCTGCCGATCGTCCGGGGGCGTGCCAGTCATGGTCACATCTTCCCCGGAGGGTCTGACAGTCCCGCCGCCCGGTGGGCTTTCACTCGGTGGCGATGCCGAGTTCGGCCGCGGCCTCCGCGATGTCGGCGAACCGGACCGTGGTGAGGTCCTCGGCGTCGATCGCCGCGTCGTCCGCCGTCTCGGTGACCCGCAGGTCGCGCAGGGCGCGGGCCCGTTCGCAGAGGTTGCGGGCGAGCCGCCCGTTGCCCAGCTCGTCCACCCGGCCCCCGTCGTGAACGGTGGCGAACACCGTGGTGAGCAGGTCCTCGGCGGCCGGGTCCAGGCTGTCCCCGCCGGCGGCGAGCAACCGGCGGGCGATCGAGGTCAGTTCGGGCGGGCTGTAGGAGGGGAAGTCGATCCGCACGGTGAAACGGGACTTCAGCCCGGGGTTGACCGACAGCACGCGTGTCATCTCGTCCGGGTACCCGGCCAGCACGACCACCAGGCGGTCCCGGTCGTCCTCCGCCCGCTTCAGCAGGGTCTGGAGCGCCTCGCTGCCGAAGGCGTCTCCCCCGCTGTAGCCGTCGTTGTGCAGCGCGTACGCCTCGTCGATGAACAGGACGCCGTCCAGCGCCTCGTCCACCTTCCGGTTGGTCTTGATCGCGGTCTCGCCGAGGTGCTGCCCCACCAGATCGACGCGCTGGGCCTCGACGAGGTGGCCCTTGGCGAGCAGCCCGAGCCCGGCGTAGATCTGGCTGATGATGCGGGCGACAGTCGTCTTGCCGGTGCCCGGGGGGCCGGTGAAGACGCAGTGCTGGAGGCTCGGCGCCGACTGCAGGCCGTGCCGGCGGCGCAGCGCCGCGGCCTTGAGCTGGGCGGTGAGCAGCCGGACCTGCCGCTTGACGGGCTCCAGGCCGATCATGCCGTCGAGTTCGGCCAGGGCCCGCTCCAGCAGCTCGGCCCGGCCCGCCTCGTCCGCCGCTCCGGGGGCGGCCGGTGGCGTGGCCGCGGTCCGCGGCGCGGACGGGGACGGGGACGACGGTGCGGCGGGCTGAGGCACGGTCTGGGCCGGGCGGGCCTGGGCCCGCTGGGCGACGTCCAGCAGTCCGGGCCACAGCCGGAACGCGAACTGGTACTCCCGCAGGGCCGCTTCGGGCTGCCCCAGCTCCTCCCGGGCCCGGCCCCGCCAGTACGCCGCCTCGGCGGCGAACTCGCTCTCGGGCGCGAACTCCCGGGGCACCGCGCTGAGGATCTGCACCGCCTCGTGGTGGACCTCCTGCCGGAACAGGGCCACCGCCACGTACAGATCGGCCTCGTCCCGCAGGAACATCTCGTGCTGGATGCCGCGGGCGACCGTGGCCACCGTCGCCCAGTCCTGCCGCATGTAGGCGCAGCGGACGGCCAGGAACCGGGTCTCGTCGCAGTCGAGCCTCGCCGTGGCGAGATGCGTCCACGCGCCCTCGGTGTCCCCGCCGACGAGCTGGGCCGCGACCTGGGCGAGCCACAGGTCGCGCCGCGTCTCCAGCCGGAAGTCGGCGAAGTGCCCGATGGAGAAACGGGATTGCAGCCGCACACCGGTGCTGCCGCGCAGGTGCCCGAAGCTCTCCGCGTAACGGCCCATGGCGGCCAGGGCCTCGGCCCGCCGCTGCCCGCAGGCGTGCAGCCCGAGCCAGGCGTCGGCCGCCGCCGGATCGTGCCGCAACGCCTCCTCGAACAACGGCGCGGCCTGTGCCGCACCGGCCCGGTTGAGCTGCGTCACGCCCTCCAGCCAGGCCCGTTCGGCACGCCTGGCCGCTCCCGGAAAATGCGAACCAGTGGTGATCTTCCCCACCCCAGATGTGTGAACGCGAAAGCCGCTGCCACGTAGCCTAGGCCGAACCCCGAACGCTCCGCCAGATTCCCCTGTGCCTCCCTTCGCGTCCGGGGCACCGGGAGGTCACTCCCCGGAGCTGACGCGTTGTTCGTGACGGTGATTGGCCTGTCACCGTGCGGATTGCCGGCCTGCCCGGGGCGCAGCGGCGAACGGGCGGGCCACGGCATGACGGGCAGCGCGGATCTTTCCCTCGGCTCCGGGGAGTTGGGGCCGGTACAGGACGCGGCCCGGCGCCTGTACGAGGATCTGCCGGGCAAGGGCCTGGCGGCGAAGCCCGAGGGGCGCGGCGGCGCGCACCGTGCCGGAGGCGGTGGCCACGAGGGGAGTCGTCGTCATGAGGGACCTGGTGCCGTTTGCCCCGGCCGCGCTCACGGGGTGGGGACGGGCGGGACGGGCAGCAGCGGCAGGCGCAGCGCGCCGAAGGCGGTGGGGGGAACGGCGGGGTGCGCGGGGGCGACGGCCGCGATCCGGCGGTACGGCTCGTGCTGGGCCGGACGCGGGTCGGGCTCGCCCTTGTTGGGCCACATCGGCAGGGCGCGTTCGGCCTGGGCGGTGATGGTGAGGGAGGGGTTGACGCCGAGGTTGGCGGAGACGGCGGCGCCGTCCGCGCGGTCCATGGTCAGCCCCGCAGCGAGGAGACGAGGGCGGCCATGCCGTGCGGCAGGGCCCTGGGCAGGGACGGTTCGGCGGCGAAGCGGGTGATGCGGGCGCCGGTGATGTGGGCGGTGCGGTTGGCCACCGACCAGGCGGGCGCGGGCAGCGGGTGGAACGGGCCGCGCACGACGGTGCGTTCGACGTGGTCCGGGTCCAGCAGCAGCGCGTTGTGGACGATCCCGATGCCGCTGCCGACGTCGTGGATGTCGTGTCCGGGATAGGCGCCCCAGGTGGCGCGGGGCAGGGCGTAGCCGACGCCGACCCAGCAGTTGACGGCGACCGTGCCGTAACGGAGGCGCGCGACGGCGGCGTCCAGGCCGCTGCCCAGCGAGCGGAGGGTGGCGGGGTCGGCGATGAGGCCGGCGCCCAGGGTGCCGTAGAGCCGGTCGTTGCAGAAGTCGACGGCGCGGTCGAGGAATTCGCCGGCGGTCGCGCCGGGCAGCCGGGTGACGCCGAGGACGGGTCCGAAGTATTCGGTGGTGAAGGCGGGTTCGTCGGGGTCGGCCGGGTCGAGACCGGTCAGCAGGGTCCGCCGCACGGCCGGGTCGCCGCCGAACAGCTCGGCGCCCGGGTGGGTTTCGACGGCGGCGCGCTGCCGGTCGGCGGCGCCGGGGTAGTAACCGGGCCGGGCGGGGGCCTCGCGCAGCGCGTGGCGCAGGTGGTCCAGGAACCGGTCGGCCTGCGGCCACTGTGCGGGCAGGACCACGATCTGGGAGGCGACGCAGTTGAAGCCGGAGTTGTGCAGCCGCTGCGTCGCCACGTGCCACGCCTGCCGCCGCAGGGTGGCCTCGCTCCACCGGCCGGGCAGCACGACGACCGGGCCGACGCCGCCCAGCTCGCTGGTGATCGGCTTGCGGATCAGCGGGGTGCGCGGTGCGCCGGGGTCGGTGCCGGGCCCGAAGACGATCGCGTCGTGCGTCTGGCGGCTGCCGGTGATGTGGATGGTGTCGACGTCCGGGTGGCCGACCAGGCGGGCGCCGGTCTCGGCGCCGCCGGTGGTGATCCGGACGAACCCGCGCTCGGCGAAGGCCGCGAAGACGCGGGCGAGGATCGGCGCGAGGTAGTCGTTGACCGGGTTGAGCTTGATCATCACGACCGCGCCGTCCTGGTACAGCTTGGCCAGCGCGTCCAGCGGCGGGATGGAGTTGACGTTGCCCGCGCCCAGCACGAGGCCGACCTCGCCGGGCCGGCCCCCGTCCCGCAGCGCGCCGCCCGCCGCCGCCCGGGCCCGCTCCTCGGTGACGCCGGGCCGCAGCCACACCTCGCCGCTGTAGCCGAGCAGCGTCATGTCCCGCGCGGTGAACGGGAGGACGCGGACCGCGACCCGCCCGTCGGGCAGCCGCCGGGTCCTCGCGTCGTCCAGCGGGCTGCCGCCGCGTTCCAGCCGCGACAGCGTCCGGTCGAGCGCGTCGACGGCGGTGAGCAGGGCGTAGGGCCCGCTCATCCACTCCTCCCCCGCCGCCGGGGAGTCCGGGTCGATGCCCTTGCCCCGGCAGGAGGCCGCCACCCACTCCCCGGCCACCTCGGCGGTGGCCTCGCGGACCGTGTGCAGCAGGCGGCGCTTGTCGGCCGGCGGCGTGGCGACCCAGTCGCGGGCGTGAGCACGCAGCACGGTCAGGTCCAGGTCGAGCACGTCCAGATCGGTCACGGCACACTCCCTTGTCCGCCGGAATGCCGCAACGGTACGGCGTGGCGCGCCCGGCGGGCGATGGGCGAGCGCCCAGGAAGCGGGGTGCGCGTTGTGCGGGCGTGACAGGCGGCCGTACCGTGTCCTGCCATGGAGCCGACGGGCCCGGCGACGGCCGTTCTCATCGAGCGGGTCGCCGGTCAGATCCTCGATGACGTGGACGGGCTGCTCACCGGGATCGACCGGGCGATCTTCCGGGTGGCGCCGGTGCTGGCCGACGACCCGACGCTGGCGGCCGAGAGCCGGGCCAGCAGCCGGGCCAACGTGCTGCGCTGGCTGACGGCCATGGTGCGCCACCCGGGCGAGCCGCTGTCGGACGACGCCCTGCCCGAGACACTGGACCTGGCCCGCACGCTGATCCGGCGCGGGGTGGACCTGCAGGCCCTGGTCCAGTCGTACCGCGCCGGGGTGCATGTGGCCTGGCGGCAGTGGATGGACGTCGCCGCGGCCACGGTGGAGGACCGGGGCGCGCTGGTGGAGCTGCTCCAGGCGTCGTCGGCACTGATGTTCGGCTATGCGGACGACATGCTGGGGGCGGTGCTCGCCCGGATGGAGGAGGAGCGGGCGGGCCTGCTGTCGGGCGCGCCGGCGCGGCGCGCCGAGACCGTCCGGCTGCTCCTGGACGGCGCCCCGATCAGCGAGGAACGGGCCCGGCGGCGGCTCGACCACGACCTCGCGGCCCACCACCTCGCGGCGGTGCTGTGGACCGAGCCGCCGGGCGACGCGCACGGCGTGCTCGAACAGGCGGCGACCGTGCTGGCCGTCGCCGCGCACGCCCGCCGCCCGCTGACGCTGCCCGCCGGGGCGTCGGCGCTGTGGGCGTGGATCGCGGTCCACGAGGAGCCGGACTGGGCCGCCCTGCGGGCCGCGCTGGAGCGGGAGGCGGCGCCCGGGGTCCGCGTCGTGCTCGGGCCGCCCCGCGCCGGGATCGCGGGGTTCCGCCGCAGCCACGCCGCCGCGGTGGCCGCGCAGCGCCTGCTGGCGGGCGTGCCGGGCGGCGAGCGGCTCACGGCGTACCACGAGATCGAGGTGGCCGCCCTGGTCAGCCGCGACGAGGAGCAGATGCGGGAGTTCGTCGCCTCGGCCCTCGGCGCGCTCGGCGGCCCCGACCCGGCGCTGGAGCCGCTGCGCGCCACGGTCCGGGTGTATCTGGACGAGGGCGGCAACGCGCCGCGGGCGGCGCGGCGGCTGTCCACCCACCGGAACACCGTGCTGCACCGCGTGGCGCGCGCCGAGGCGCTGCTCGGCCACCCGGTCAGCGAGCGCCGGCTGGCGCTGTCCCTGGCCCTGGAGCTGGTCCACCGGCTCGGCGACCGCGCCCTGCCGCCGCCGGGCCCGGGCGCGCCCCGGCGCTGACGGCGGGGGGCGCGCGCCCGGCCCGCTCCGGGGTGCCGTTCGTCCCGGTTCCGCCCAGGATGGGACGGGAGGCCGTGGCCTTCAGGCGGCCGGGGACCGGACGAGGAGCGGATGGTGGAAGCCACGATCACCCTGCGCGTCGACGGTGTGGAACGGACCGTGTCGCTGGACACCCGCACCACGCTGCTGGACGCGCTGCGCGAGCACCTCGGGGTGCGGGCGCCGAAGAAGGGGTGCGACCACGGGCAGTGCGGCTCGTGCACGGTGCTGCTGGACGGGCGGCGGGTGACGACGTGCCTGCTGCTGGCCGTCGCGCAGGACGGGGCGGTGGTGGTGACCGCCGACGGGCTCGCGCCGGACGGTGAACCGCACCCGGTGCAGCGGGCGTTCCTGGAACACGACGCGTTCCAGTGCGGCTACTGCACGCCGGGGCAGGTCTGTTCGGCGGTCGGCATGCTGCGGGAGGCGGAGGAGGGGCATCCGAGCCGGGTCACGCCCGATCTGGCGGCCGGACCGGCGGTGTCCGGCGGCGTGCTGGACGACGACGAGATCCGGGAGCGGATGAGCGGCAACCTGTGCCGGTGCGGCGCCTATCCGAACATCGTGGCCGCGATCCGGACGGCGGCGGCCCGGTGAGGCCGTTCGCGTACGAGCGCGCGACGGACGCGCGCGGCGCCGTCGCGCTGGTGGCCAGCCGTCCCGGGGCCGCGTTCCTGGGCGGCGGCACCAACCTGGTGGACCACATGAAGCTGGGCATCGCCCGGCCCGACCTGCTGGTCGACGTCACGCGGTTGCCGTTCGACACGGTGGAGACGCTGCCCGGCGGCGGGGTGCGCGTCGGGGCGGCCGTGCGCAACAGCGACCTCGCCGCCGAGCCGCTGATCCGGCGGGACTATCCGCTGCTGGCCGCGGCCCTGCTGGCGGGCGCCTCGGGGCAGTTGCGCAACCTGGCCACCACGGGCGGGAATCTCCTGCAACGTACCCGCTGCCCGTACTTCCAGGACCTGACGACGCCGTGCAACAAGCGGGCCCCCGGCACCGGTTGCTCGGCGCTGGACGGCCACCACCGCACGCACGCCGTGCTCGGCGCGTCCGAGCACTGCGTCGCGGTCCACCCCTCGGACATGGCGGTGGCGCTGGCCGCCCTGGACGCCGTGGTCCTGGTGCTCGGGCCCGGGGGCGAACGGACCATCCCCATCGAGGAGTTCCACCGGCTGCCGGGCGACACCCCGGACCGCGACACCGTGCTGACGCACGGCGAGCTGATCACCGCCGTCGCTCTGCCGCCCCTCCCCCGGCCGCTGGCCGAACGCTGCGCCTACCGCAAGGTCCGCGACCGGGCGTCGTACGCGTTCGCGCTGGTGTCGGTGGCCGCCGCGCTGTCGCTGAGCGCGGACGGGACGACCGTGGCGGACGCGCGGATCGCGCTCGGCGGTGTCGCGCACAAGCCGTGGCGGGCGTCGCTGGCCGAGGCGGTGCTGCGCGGGGCGCCGGCCGGTGAGGAGGCGTTCCGGGCCGCGGCCGACGCCGAGCTGGCCGCCGCCCGGCCCCTGCCCGGCAACGCGTTCAAGGTGCCTATGGTCCGCAACGCGCTGGTCGCGGTGCTCCGCGACCTCGCGGCGGGCGGCCCGGGGCGGGAGGCGGCGCGATGACCGGGCTGATCCGCAGGCCGGGCGCGGTGGGGGCACCGCTGGAGCGGCGCGACGGTCCGGCCAAGGTCACCGGCCGCGCCCCGTACGCCTACGAGCAGCCGGTCGGCGACGCGCTGTACCTGTACCCGCTGCTCGCCACCGTCGCCCGGGGCCGGATCACCGCGCTGCACACCTCGTCGGCGGAGGCGGCCGACGGCGTCGCCTTCGTCCTCACCCACTTGAACGCGCCCCGGCTGGCATCCGACGAGGACCCGGAGTTGTGGATCCTCCAGGACGACGAGGTGCGGTTCCGGGGGCAGTTCATCGGCGCGGTCGTCGCGGAGACGCCGGAGGCCGCCCGGCACGCGGCCGGGCTGGTCGACGCCGCCTACGAGGAGCGTCCGCACGACGTCTCGTTCCGCGCGGACCATCCCCGGCTGTACCGGCCCGGCGTGGTCAACCCCGCGCTGCCGACCGACACCGCGGCGGGCGACGTGCCCGGGGCCATGGCGGAGGCGGCGGTCACCGTGGACCGGACGTACACGACCCCGATGGAGCACCACAACGCGCTGGAGCCGCACACCACCGTGGCCGTCTGGCACACCGGGGGCGAGTCGGACGGCTCGGGCCGGCTGACGCTGTACGACTCGACGCAGGGCGCGGCCGGGGTCCGGCGGGTGCTGGCGCCGGTGCTGGGTCTGGATCCGGCGCGGCTGCGCGTGGTGTCCCCGTACGTCGGGGGCGCGTTCGGCTCGAAGGCGAGTCCGCATCCGCACGTGGTGCTCGCCGCGCTGGCCGCCCGGATGGCGGGCGGGCGTGCGGTGAAGTTCGCGCTGACGCGGCGTCAGACGTTCACGCAGGCCGGGTACCGCACGCCGACGATCCAGCGCGTCCGGCTGGCCGCCGGCCCCGACGGCCGCCTCACCGCGATCGCCCACGACACGATCACCCAGACCGCGCGGTACAAGGAGTTCGCCGAGCAAGTCGCTTACGGGACACGCAGTCTGTACGCCGCGCCGAACCGGCGCACCACGCACCGCCTGGTGCCGGCCGATCTCTCCGTCCCCACCATCTTCCGGGCGCCGGGCGAGGCGCCGGGGATGTTCGCGCTGGAGTCGGCCATGGACGAGATGGCGCTCGCCTGCGGTCTGGACCCGGTGGAGTTCCGCGTCCGCAACGAGCCGCCGGCCGACCCGGAGACCGGGCAGCCGTTCTCCACCCGCGGCTACGTCTCCTGTCTGCGCGAGGGCGCCCGCAGGTTCGGCTGGGCGGACCGCGATCCCGCGCCCGGCGTGCGGCGCACGCGGGACGGCTGGCTGGTGGGCACCGGCATGGCGGGCGCCACCTATCCGGCGTACTTCACCTCCTCCGGGTCGCGCGCCACGGTCGTCGCGCTGGGCGACGGGCGGTACCGGGTGGAGACGGCCGCCGCCGATCTCGGCACCGGGACGTGGACGGCGCTGGCCCAGATCGCCGCCGACGCCCTGGCCGTTCCGGTCGAGAACGTCCAACTGGCCATCGGGGACACGCGGTTCCCGCCGTCCGCGACGGCGGGCGGCTCGATGGGGCTGAGCCACTGGGGCACGGCGGTGGTCGAGGCGGCGCGGGCGCTGCGCGAGCGGTACGGGGACGATCCGCCGGAGGGCGCCCGCGTCACCGGCGAGGAGCCGCCCAACCCGCACGAGGGCCGGGTGTCGATGCACGCGTACGGCGCGCAGTTCGCGGAGGTGCGGGTGAACGCGGACACCGGCGAGGTGCGGGTGACGCGCCTGCTCGGCGTCTTCGACGTCGGCCGCGTCATCAACCCGCGCACCGCCAGGTCGCAGCTCGTCGGCGGCATGGTGATGGGCCTGTCGGCGGCGCTGCACGAACAGAGCGTCGTGGACCCGCGGTTCGGGCACGTCGTCAACTGCGACCTCGCGGAGTACCACATCGCCACCTGTGCCGACGTGCCCGAGGTGGAGGCCGTGTGGCTGGACGCCGTGGACCCGTACTACAACCCGATGGGGGCCAAGGGCGTCGGGGAGATCGGCATCGTCGGCGTGAGCGCGGCGATCGCGAGCGCCGCCTGGCACGCGACGGGCGTGCGGGTCCGCGAACTGCCGCTGACGCCGGAGAAGTTCCTGCACCGGTCCGGCCCGCCGGGGCAGCCCTCCCCGGAGGTCCCAGGATGATAACGGCGTCCGGTCCGGGGTGGAGCCGTGGCGGCCCCGGCACTTGAATGCCTGGGCGAAGCCGCCGACCGGGCGGCTGCCGAGAAGGAGTGCGAAGTGCAGCCCACACGCCGCGCCGTGCCCGCGCCCACGCCCGCCACCGCGATCGCCACCGCCACCGCCACGTGGCGGCGCGCCGCCGTCCTCGCCACGACGGCCGGCGCGCTCGCCCTGGCCGCCTCCCTGCCCGCCGCCGCGATCAGCTCGTACAACTCCGGGCCCGCGCCCGAACGGACCGAGGTCGGCGCGCTGATCGCGGTCTGGGACGACGACGCCGACCCCGCGACCCCGGACCGGGTCGACTGGATCTGCTCCGGCACGATGCTCGACGCCGACACGTTCCTCACCGCCGCGCACTGCACCGGCGGCTGGACCGCGAGTGAGGACCCGGACTTCTACGTCTCCCTCGACCAGGACGTGCAGGGCGCGCTGGACGCGGCAGCCGCCGCCCACCCGGCCGACCCGGACGCCGTCGCCGCGGCGGCCGGGGTCGCCGGCACGGCCCACACCCACCCCGCCTACCCGGGCAACTCCAGCGACTCCAAGGACATCGCGGTGGTCGAGCTGCCTGCCGGACAGGTCGCCGGCCGCTGGTCGTTCACCCCGGCCACGCTGCCCGCCGCCGGTCTCCTCGACGCGCTGGGGCCGCGCGGCCTCGACGCCGTGGACTGGACGGTGGCCGGGTACGGCACGCAGGAGGGCACCACCGGCGCCAACGGGCACCCCGGCGGCGGCGAACGGCTCCAGGCGCCGCTGACGTTCAGCGCGCTCAACAACACCTGGCTGCGGCTGGGCATGATCGAGGCGCACGGCAGCGGCGGCGCCTGCTACGGCGACTCCGGCGGCCCCAACTTCGCGCTGGTGGACGGCGCACGCGTCCTGGCCGGGATCACCGTCACCGGGGACGTGCCGTGCTACGCGACCAACGTCGCCTACCGCCTGGACACCCCGGTGGCCCGGGAGTTCCTGGCGCCCTTCGTCGACCTGCCCTGACCGCGCCCGGTCCGGCCCGTCCGGCCCGGCGTCGAACGTGTCCAGCGCGCGCGAGTTCGACGCGGGACCGGACGCCGGGCGCGGCGTACACGCCGCGCGGGTGGTGGCCGACCGTGCGGGGGCTGAGGGAGAGCCGGGCCGCGACCTCGCGGTTCGTCCTTCCCTCGGTCACCTCGCGCGCCACCCGCGACTGCTGCGGGGTCGGCGCGGTCCGGGCCGGGCTGGGCGCGGCAGGACCCGAACAGCACCAGCGCCCCGCGGAGTTGCTCGCGCCCGCTGCCCGGCCCGCGGCGGCGGCGCGGCGCCATCCGGTACAGCGGCCAGGTCCGCGCCTGGTCGAACTCCGGGCCGGTCCGCTCCCCGTGGCGTGGCGCGCCGGTGAAGTACGCGTCGGCCGCGTCCGGTTCGGCCCGGCGGCGCCTGGCAGCGCCGCGTGCGCCCGGCGGCGCTCTGCCGGCCCCGGCCGGGCCGGGGCGACGGCCTCCCACGAACGCGGGCACCCCGTGCGGGCGCGGCCGTTCGGCGGCCACGTGCGGCTCGTCACGCGCCGGGTCCGGCCGGGCCGGGCTCCACGCCGCCGGGCCCGCGACGAGCGCCGGGCCGTGCGCGGCGGCCCCGGCGAAGTGGCCGTCCTGAGCTGGACGAGCGCCACGCTGGCGAGCGTCTGCGGGAGCACCCCGGCCTGGTGACGGCCGCGCGCCACGCGAGGGCGCGACCGCGCGGCGCGGCGCGGCGGCGGTGCGGCCGAGGGCCAGGGCGGCGCGGGAGGCCGGCCGCGACGGTCCCCGCCGGGCCGCCGCCTCCCGGCGCCGTGCGTGCTACCGTGATGACCAACGTGTGGCATCCGGCCACCGGTTGAGACCTGGGAGGTGAGTTTCGATGGCTGTCGAGAAGACCGCTGCCCCCCGCAGCGCCCGGACCACCATCCTCACGTCCCGGGCCCCGGTCTGACACCCACGTCCTGATCCTCGGGGCCCCTTCCCAAAGGGTCTCTCACCTTGAGTTCGACTTCTCCGCACGCGTCGGCGTCCTCTTCTCCTTCTTCCTTCCCCGCTCCCCCGCTCTCCCTCTCCTCCTACGGCTGGGACGACGCCCTGGACGGCGCGTTCGCCGGCCACCGGGCCGCCGGCCTCGTCCCGGGGCGGATCGTGCGCGTCGACCGCGGCCTGTGCGACGCCGTGACCGGCGACGGCCCGCTGCGGGCCGCGACGGCCGGTCACGCGCCGTGCACCGGCGACTGGGCCGCCCTCGACCCCGGCACGGACCGGCGCGCGCCCCGGCTGGCCGCCCTGCTGCCGCGCCGCACGGCGATCGTCCGGTCCTCCGCCGCCCGCGACTCCTACGGCCAGGTGCTGGCCGCCAACGTGGACACCGTCGTGGTCGCCGTCTCCCTCGCCGTGCCGCTCGACGCCGGACGGCTGGAACGGCTGCTCGCCCTCGCCTGGGAGAGCGGCGCCCGGCCCGTCGTGGTGCTGACCCAGAGCGACCGGGCCGCCGACCCGGCCGAGGCGATCGCCGAGGCCGCCGTCGCGGCCCCCGGCGCGGACGTCGTGGCCACCAGCGCGGTCACCGGTGAGGGCATGGCCGAGCTGACCGCCCTGCTCACCGGCACGGTCGTCCTGCTCGGCGCGTCGGGCGCCGGCAAGTCGACGCTGGGCAACGCGCTGCTGGGCGGCGATGTCCTGGACACCGGCGAGGTCCGGCACCGGGACGGCAAGGGCCGCCACACCACCGTGCGGCGCGAGCTGCTCCCGCTGCCGGGCGGCGGCGTCCTCATCGACACGCCGGGGCTGCGCGGCGTCGGCCTGCACGACGCGGCGGAGGGTCTGGAACAGGTCTTCGCCGAGATCGAGGAGCTGGCGGCGGACTGCCGGTTCACGGACTGCGCCCACGCGTCGGAGCCCGGCTGCGCGGTGCGGGCGGCGATCGAGGCGGGCGAGCTGCCCGAACGCCGCCTGGCGAGCTACCGGAAGCTGCTGCGCGAGAACGCGTGGGCGGCGGCCAGGACCGACGCCAGGCTGCGGGCGGAGCGCACGGAGTACCTGAAGTCGATCCACCGCCACCAGCGGGAGACGTACCGCTTCCGCGACCGCCAGCGGTAGCCGCGCACCCGGGAAACAACGGGAAACACACGGAAAAGGGGCGCCCGGCCGTGGCCGGGTGCCCCTGACGTGCCGCGCGTTCCGCCCGCTAGGTCTTGCGCGCGGCTCCGGTCGTGTTCTTGGTCGCCTTCATCGCCGCCGCCGCTCCCGCGAGTCCGAGCAGGAAGATGACGGCGCCGGTGATGACGTTGGCGGCGATCACGCCACCCCGCGGGTCGTCCCCGACCAGCCAGGGCGAGAGGGCCAGCCAGGCTCCCATCACCCACAGCGCGTGGCTCATGCCGTACATGCGCTCGGGGGCCCGGGTGAAGCCCAGGGCCAGCAGCGCCACGGCGATGCCCACGATCAGATTGCTGACGGCGAGATCCGGGTGGTTGTCGTTGAAGTGCACCGCCCACGGGGCGACGGCGGCGTACAGCCCGGCCAGGAACAACGGTCCGTCGACGAACACCACGTCGCGCCCGCCCAGGATGCGCGAGTATCGCTCCCGCATCTCCCTTTCATCGGGGTGACCTGCGAGGTCTGTACGCCCGCGGTGTGAGACGTCGGTCATGACGACTTGCCTCCTTCGATCCGTTCATGGGCACTTTCCACTATGCCCCTTAATGCCCCATTTGGGTAATGCGCCGGAAAGTAACTCGGATCAACTGGTAATCTTTATTACATGCTTACAGACAGGGAAAGAGACGAGCTGCGTGGCTGGTTCGCGGGGCGGCTGCCCGAGGGCCTCTTCACCGAGCTGGTCGAGGTCACGGCAGACCGCGAGGAGATCACCGTCGTCGGCCGCATCCCCGAGCCCCAGCTCGGCCCCGACGCCTCCGACGTCGAGCGCGAGGCCGCCTGCGAGAGCCGGGTCGCGGAGTTCCGGCGGCGCACCCGCGACGACCGGTCGCGCGTGGCCCGCTCCGCCGAGCGCCGCTTCCGGCGCAAGGTGTCCTGGGGCGTGGAGTGCGGCGGCGAGCGGACGCTGTTCACCCACGTCACCGCCCCGGTGATGACCCGGCTGCGGCAGCCGGAACGCCAGGTCCTCGACACCCTCATCGCGGGCGGCGTGGCCCGCAGCCGCAGCGACGCGCTGGCCTGGTGCGTCCGGCTCGTGCGCCGCAACGCCGACGACTGGCTGTCCGAACTGCGCGCCTCGCTCGCACAGGTGGAGCGGGTGCGCTCCCGGGGCCCGGACGCGGGCGGCGACGACTGACGGCGCCGGATGCCCCGGCGGACCGGAACGGCGACTACGGACCGTGCGCGGGGCGTCTCCGTACGCTGTTCCTACCGGCATACCGTGCGTTAGCGTTCTGCCATGTCACAACAGCGGCGTTCCCGGAGCCGGTTGACGGCCGCCGACTGGGCGGAGGCGGCGCTGACCGCCATGCGGGAGGGCGGCGGGCTCAAGGCCGTCGCCATCGAGCCGCTCGCCGTCCGGCTGGGAGCCACCAAGGGCAGCTTCTACTGGCACTTCGCCAACCGCGAGGCGCTGATCGAGGCCGCGCTGAACCGCTGGGAGCAGCGGCACACCGAGGAGGTCATCGCCGCCCTCCGGTCCGAGCGTGATCCGCTGACGCGCGTCCGCGAGTTGTTCTACAAGGTGACCGGGGACGTGGTGCGGGACCCGACCGAACTGGCGCTGCTGGCCAGCGCCGACCACCCGCGCGTCGCCGCCGCGATCCGGCGGGTCACCACCCGCCGCCTCGACTACCTCGTCGGCCTCTTCCGCGACCTGGGCCTGTCCGGGACCGACGCCCGCCACCGCGCCCTCCAGGCGTACTCCTGCTATCTGGGCCGGGCGTGCCTGGCGCACAGCGTGCCCGGGGTGCTGCCGCGCGGCGAGGAGGACCGGCGCTATCTCGACTCCGTCCTCGACTCACTGCTCGGCCTCCGCGCGCGCGGAGGCACCGGAGCCGACGCCGGCACCGACGTCGGCGCCGACTCCGGTGAAGGACCGGCTCCGGGGCGGGACCCCTGATTTCCCGCGCCCGGAGCCTTCGCGTCCCCACGAGGCCGCTCGCTCGGCCGACAACGCGGGTGCCCCCGGGCGCCGGGGCCAAACAAGATGCCCCCGAACGAGTCGTGTCGGCCCGGCCCGGACGGGTACCCGGAGGGCTCCCTGCTCCCGACGCGAGGAGGAAGCCATGCAACAGCGGGGCAGCGACCATCTCAACGTCCACCGCGACGACATGATGAAGCACGAGCTGCAGGGCATGCTGCGCGGCGAGCACCCGACGAGGGCGGAGGAGTGGCGCGACCAGGAGCCGCCCGCCGAGGACGACCCCGAACTGGCGGGCGGACCGGTCCCGCCGCGCGGCGCCGCGCACACCGAGGAGGCGCGAAACGAGGCGTTCCGCTTCGAGCTGGCCCGCTACCTGCGGCGCAGCGTCTTCCCGGCCGAACGGCGGGAGCTGCTGGGCGTCCTGTCCGAGACGCACGCCCCCGACCGCCTGGTCGACACGGTGCGCGAGCTGCCCTCCGACCACACGTACGCCAACGTGCAGGAAGTGGTCGACGCGCTCGGCCGCAAGCCGCGCGCCTGACGCCGCGGCGGACACTCCCCGAGGGCGGCGACCGTGTGCACACGGTCGCCGCCCTCGCCGTGCCGTCCCTACACCCCCCGCGCGAGGAGCGCGGCCTCCGTGGACGCCAGGATCTCCGTCACGCGGACGCCGAAGCGCACGTCGCACGGGTGGGGTTCGCCGGTGCGGATCGCCGCCAGCAGGGCGTCCACCGCGTGCAGCAGGGACGTCACCGCGCCGGCCTCGCCGCGTTCCGGCAGGGTTGTGATGCCCGCCGCGCCGCGGAGCTCCGCCGTCACCGACGACGCCTGCGGCGGCACCGTGTGCGTCAGCGTCATCGTGCTGGACGCCCCCGACGCGTGGCCCAGCGCGATGTGCACCAGGTCGCCCGGCCCCCGCGCCGCCGTCACCGAGTCGACGTCGCCCAGCGGCGGCAGCAGCAGCGACAGCGTGTGCGGCCCGAGGTCCCACAGCGCGCCGCGCTCCCGGCGCCACGGCGAGTCCTGGTAGGGGCTGCCGGAGCCGCCGAAGACCGGCGAGTACCAGTCCGCGCGGCCCGTCACCCAGCCCTTCGTCGCGCTCTGCGCGGCCACCCACGCCGCCGACTCGGGCGCGAAGCGCAGCGTGAAGAAGACCACCGACGCCACCCCCGCCGCCGCCACCGCCGCCGCCAGCTCGCGGGCCGCCGGCACCGACGTGGCCACCGGCTTGTCCAGCAGCAGGTGGCACCCGGCCGCCGCCGCCCGGACCGCCAGCGGCGCCTGCACGTCCGGCGGCAGCGCGAACGCCACCGCGTCGCAGTCCGCGAACAGCGCGTCCGCGTCCTCGTACGCCCGGGTGTTCAGCCGCCCGGCCAGCTCCGCCGCCGCCTCGGGGCGGCGGCCCCAGACCCCGACCAGCTCCGTTCCGGGGTGCTCCACCAGGGCCGGGCCGTGCGTGAGCCGGGCCCACGGGCCGGTGCCGAGCAGGCCGATTCTCATGGCCGGTCGCCTCTCTGCCGTCCTCGCCGTCTGCACGGCGTTCTCCCCCCGCCGCCGCACATCACCCTACGGCCCGGGCCCAAACGTAGTTCACACCGCCTTAACAGACGGGCAACGGGCGGGAAACTGCTGGTCGCGAGGGTGACCGCAGCGTATGCACGCACCCGCGATGACCTCCCGGAGGAGCACGACCGTGACCATCAAGGCCGAGTACATCTGGATCGACGGCACCGAGCCGACCGCCAAGCTGCGCTCGAAGACCAAGATCCTCGCGGACGGCGCCGAGCCGCCCACCTGGGGTTTCGACGGCTCCAGCACCAACCAGGCCGAGGGCCACGCGTCCGACTGCGTGCTCAAGCCGGTCGCCACCTTCCCGGACCCCATCCGCGGCGGGGACCACATCCTGGTCCTCAACGAGGTCTACAACGTCGCCGACGACACCCCGCACGTCTCCAACACCCGCGCGCTGCTGCGCCCGGTCGCCGAGCGCTTCGCCGGCCAGGAGCCGATCTTCGGCATCGAGCAGGAGTACACCTTCTTCAAGGGCTCCCGCCCCCTCGGCTTCCCGGAGAACGGCTTCCCGGCCCCCCAGGGCGGCTACTACTGCGGCGTCGGCGCCGACGAGATCTACGGCCGCGACGTCGTCGAGGCCCACCTGGAGAACTGCCTGAAGGCCGGTCTCGGCATCTCCGGCATCAACGCCGAGGTCATGCCGGGCCAGTGGGAGTTCCAGGTCGGCCCGCTGTCCCCGCTGGAGGTCTCCGACCAGCTCTGGATCGCCCGCTGGCTGCTCTACCGCACCGCCGAGGACTTCGGCATCTCCGCCACCCTCGACCCGAAGCCCGCCAAGGGCGACTGGAACGGCGCGGGCGCGCACACCAACTTCTCCACCAGGGCGATGCGCGAGGGCTACGACGCGATCATCACCGCCTGCGACGCGCTCGGCGACGAGGGCAAGCCGCTGGAGCACATCAAGAACTACGGCGTCGGCGTCGAGGACCGCCTCACCGGGGCCCACGAGACCGCCCCCTGGGACCAGTACAGCTACGGCGTCTCCAACCGCGGTGCCTCCGTCCGCATCCCGTGGCAGGTCGAGCGGGAGAAGAAGGGCTACATCGAGGACCGCCGCCCGAACGCCAACTGCGACCCGTACGTGGTGACCCGCCTGCTGGTGGACACCTGCTGCGCCAAGCTGGAGGCGGCCGGCCTCGTCTGAGCCGTCCCTCCGCCTTCCTGATCGTCTCCCCGGCGCGCGGCCGTTGCAGCTCGGGCGTCGTTCCGGGGAGACACCACGGGCGCCCGTGCCGCACCGGCCGGGCGCCCGTGGTGCGCCCGGCCGCGGTGGAGCTGGGTACACCCCCGGCCGGGCGGCCACCCCCGTGACGGCCCGCCCCGCCCGCCCCCAGACTGTGACCGTGAACGGCACGGAGGGCGGGAACGGCATGATCGGTCGACGGATACGGGACGCCCTGCTGGCGGCGGCCCGGGGGATGCTGCTCTCGCTGCTCTCGATCGGCGTCTCGCTGCTGCTGTTCGTCCTCTTCACGGTGTCGCTCTGCCTCGTCCTCGTCGGCGTCGGCCTGTTCACCACCCCCGTCGTCACGGACGCCGTCCGCGCCCACGCCGGGCAGCGCCGGCGCTACGCCGCGGCCTGGACGGGCCTGGCCATCCCGGCCGGTTACCGTCCCCACCCCGTACCCCCCGCCACCCGCTCCGGCGTGGCCGGCCAGGTCGAGCGCTGCGTGCACCTGCTGAAGGACCCGGCGACCTGGCGCGACGTCCAGTGGCTGTTCGCCGACGCGGTCGCCGGTTTCGTCCTGGCGCTGCTGCCGTGGGCGCTGATCGGCCAGTTCCTCTTCGGCCTGGTCCTGGTGGCCGGCGTCTGGGAGCCGATCGTGGACGCGGGCGGGACGTACTGGTACGCCTTCGTCCCCGTCCAGGACTGGACCACCGCCGTCCTCGCCGCCCTGACCGGCACCGGCTTCGCCCTCCTCGCGCTGGTCGCCAACCCGGCCCTGATCCGCGGCCACTTCCTGCTGGCCCGCTTCCTCATCGGCGCCTCGGAGAAGGAACTGCTGGCCCAGCGGGTGGCCCGGCTGACCGAGACCCGGCACGACGCGCTGGACGACTCCGCCGCCGAACTGCGCCGCATCGAGCGCGACTTGCACGACGGCGCCCAGGCTCGGCTGGTCGCCATGGGGATGGACCTGGGCGCCGCCGAGGCCCTGATCGAGAAGGACCCGGCGCAGGCCAGGCTGCTGCTGGCCCAGGCCCGGGAGAACTCGGCGGAGGCCCTGGCCGAGCTGCGCGACCTGGTGCGCGGCATCCACCCGCCGGTGCTGGCCGAGCGCGGCCTCGGCGACGCGGCCCGCGCGCTGGCGCTGCGGACCCGGCTGCCGGTCGAGGTGGACGTCGACCTGCCGGGACGGCTGGACGAGGCGGTGGAGTCCGCGGCCTACTTCGCGATCAGCGAGATCCTCACCAACG
Organism: Streptomyces sp. URMC 129; assembly: GCF_051386415.1. NCBI lineage: Bacteria > Bacillati > Actinomycetota > Actinomycetes > Kitasatosporales > Streptomycetaceae > Streptomyces > Streptomyces sp. URMC 129. Next base: position 12,098 of record NZ_JBPQTQ010000073.1, on the reverse strand, counting down.
CCGCCAAGCACTCGGGCGCCGAACGCGCCTGGCTGGACGTCTACTACAGCCACCAGGAGCGGACGCTGCGCATCGCCGTCACCGACTACGGGCGCGGCGGCGCCGACCCGGCCGGCGGCAGCGGACTGCGCGGACTGGAGCGCAGGCTCGGCTCGTTCGACGGCGTGCTCGCCGTCAGCAGCCCGGCCGGCGGGCCGACGCTCGTCACCGTCGAGATCCCCTGCCTCCCGCCGCCCGCACGCTGACCTCCGCGCCGCCGGACCGCTCGCCTACGCTGGCGCCATGACCGCACCGTCCCCGTCCCCGCGCCCCCGAGTCGTCGTCGCCGAGGACCTGTTCCTGCTGCGCGACGGCCTGGTGCGGCTGCTCCAGGCGCACGACTTCGAGATCGCCGCGGCCGTGGACAACGGACCCGAGCTGGCGCGGGCGCTGGCCGCGCTGCGTCCCGACGTCGCCGTCGTCGACGTCCGGCTGCCGCCGTCGTTCACCGACGAGGGCCTCCAGTGCGCCCTGGCCGCGCGGCGCGAACAGCCGGGCCTGCCCGTCCTGGTGCTCTCCCAGCACGTCGAACGCCTCTACGCGCGGGAGCTGCTGGCGGACGGCACCGGCGGCGTCGGGTACCTGCTGAAGGACCGGGTCTTCGACGCCGGGCAGTTCGTGGACGCGGTACGGCGGGTGGCGGCGGGCGGCACGGCCATGGACCCGCAGGTCATCCAGCAGCTCCTGGCCCGCCGCACGCACGACGCCCCGCTGGAGCGGCTCACCCCGCGCGAGCGGGAGGTGATCGAGCTGATGGCCCAGGGCCGTTCGAACGCGGCCATCGCCGAACGGCTCGTCGTCACCGAACGGGCCGTCGCCAAGCACACGTCGAACATCTTCGTCAAGCTCGGCCTCCCGCCGTCCGACGACGACAACCGCCGCGTCCTGGCCGTGCTCGCCTACCTCGAACGCTGAGCCGCCCCGGCCGCCCCGGCCCGGCGGCGCGTAACTTGGGCGGCAGGGGATCGTTTTGCCGGATGTGTCTCCCAGCGATGTCTCCTCCCGTTATGTGAAGCCGGCCGCGGAGGCGCGGGTTCCCGAGCTCGACCAGGCCGAGGCGGCGCTCGTCGAGCACTACGCCCGGCTCGTCCGGCTCGGCTACCTCGTGCTTCCCCCCGTTCTCGGCCGTCACCGTCGCGTGCTCGCCGCGCACGCCGTCGCCCAGCGAGCCCTGCCCGGCCGGAAGCCGTCGGGGAAGGGCTCCGGGCTCCCCGCGCAGCGCGGCGACCGGCGCGGCCCCGGCGGGGACGGCGCCGACGCCGGGTACGCCTATCTGCGGCAGCGGGTGCTGGCGGGCGCGCTGCGGGCGGGCCGGCCGGTCCGCGTCGCCGGGCGCGACGTGCGCTGGCTGCCGCGCACGCCCCTGCTGCTGCCGCGCGTCGTGGGGCTGCGGCTGCTCCCCCGCGCCGACGACGCCGACGAACTCGCCCTGGAGAAGGAGCTGTCGGGGCTCACCGCCCCGGCCCGCGCCGCCTACGCGCTGCGCCGGCTCGACGGTCTGGACAACGCCGTCATCCGCCGCGTGCTCGGCGAGGCCGGGGTCCCCGAGCGGCACGTGCGGGCCGCGCTGCGCGCCGCGGACTCGGTGACCGGCTCGGCCGGGCTGGCCGACCCGTGCTCGTTGCAGGCCCGGCCGACCGATCTGCTGCGCCGCCGCCAGTACGGCCGGACCGCGCTGTTCGGCGGGGCGGCGCTGGTGCTGGCCGCCGGGGCGCTGGCGTTCCTGCCGGAGGACTGGGGCCCGGACGGCGCCGCCGCCCCGCCCTACGCGGAGAACGCGGCCGTCGAGGCGGCCCTCGACCCGCAGGGGCTGCGGCGGATCCCCGCCGACGTGTGGCGGGAGTCGTCGCGCACCGACTTCTCCGTCTGGCCCGCGCGCGGCGACGCCCTGGACGACACCGCGCTGCTGCGCCGGGCGCTCGCCGTGTGGGCCAGGCCCGGCGACGACGTGACGGTCTCCGCGACGCCGGGCACCCAGAGCGGCCCGCCGCCCGGGCCCGCGCAGTTGCTGTACGCCGGGGAGACGGGCGGCGTGTCGGCGGTGCTGCTGTACGACGGGCTCCGGCTGGTCCGGTACGCCGAGCCCGCCGGTGGCGAAGGGGGGCCCGTGGCGCTGGACTTCGCCCGCGTGGACGGCGCCGACCTGATCGGCGCCTCGGCGGTGGTGATCTCCCGGGGCGACGGCAACACCCGTTATCTGACCGCCCCCTGGGTGGGCGGCGCGGCGACCTCCGATCTGGTGGACCCGGACGCGGAGTCCGTCCCGCTGCGGGTGGGCGAGGACGGCGTGACCGACCCGGTGCGGACCCCGGCGGGCACCGAGGAGTGCACGGAGTTCCGGGTGCTGGAGATCACCGCGCAGGGCGCGGACCGTCCGTATCTTCTCGCGGATCTGGGCGAGTTGGCGCCCGCGCTGCTGACGCACGGCGAGCCGGGCGACCGGGCGGGCATCGCGGGGGCGACCGAGGCCCGCGACCGGTGGGCCCGGATCGCCTGTCACCTGCCCTCGGTCGGCGGCGGCGGGGTGCGGGCGGTCAACGCCTGGGACTTCGCCGAGCAGAGCCTGCCCGACGGCGGTGGCACCGCGCGGTGGGTGTGCACCCGCACCGAGACCTGGCGCGGGGCCGGGAGCCGCACGATGACGCAGTTCCTGCCCCCGGCGGCGACGCCGGGCGAGCCGGGCGTGGTGACCGCGACCGCCGAGGACAGCCCGGCGTGCGGGCACCGCTTCCCGTCGGTGCTCAGCGGGGTGCTGTGGCGGTCCCCCGCCGACTCCTGGTACCTGGTGGCGGCCGGCAGCGAGGACGTCACCGCCATCACCTCGACCGGCGGCGTCACCGGCGAGGCGGCGGGCAACACGGCGGCCCTGCCCGCCGAGGAGGGCGCCGAGGCCGAGCTGACGGCGGAGCTGGCGGGCGGCGGCGAACTGCCGATGCTGGGCTGAGCGCCACGGAACGACGCCGCGACGACACCGCGACGGCGCGGCCGGCGGCGGCCCGACGGCGCCCGGCCGGGTGGTCAACGGCCGGGCGCCGGGCGGCACTTGGGGTGACGCGCGTAGTTTGGTGCGGCGCCCGGCCGGGGAGCCTGCTGGGGCGGCACCACGGTGGCCGCCGGCTCCCCACGCGTTCCCGCGCGAGGTACGTGGCGGACGGCGAGCGCGCCGTGCCCTTCCCCACGCCAGCGCAGGAGGAGCCTTGTCCCACTCGTCAGCGCCCGATTCCCCGTCCAGGCGCGGCTTTCTGGTGGCGGCGGCCGGTGGCGCCGCCGCCCTGCCCGTCATCTGCTCCGGCGGTGCCCGCGCCGCCTCGCCCCGCGAGCTTCCCGTCGTGACCTTCCCCGAGCACCCGGCCGCCGTGTTCGGCGCCGGGCCGTCCCGCGAACCGCTCAACGCCGGCGTGTCGTGCGGCCTGCGGCGGGGAGGGGCCTGATGGCCCTCTTCGTCTCCAGATCCCAGTGGGGCGCCCGCGCGCCCAGAGCCCGCAGCACCAACATCACCCCGGAGAACGGCGGCGTGACCATCCACTACGTGGACGGCGTCCCGGTGGCGAAGGCGGTCCACGCGGACTGCGCCGGGCAGGTGCGCGGCATCCAGAACCACCACATGGACACCAACGGCTGGGACGACATCGCCTACACGTATCTGACGTGCGTGCACGGCTACGTCTTCGAGGGCCGCGGCCCCGGCTACCGGACGGCCGCCAACGGCACCACCTCCGGCAACCAGAACTGGTACGCCGTGTGCGGCCTGGTCGGCGGCGTCTCCGGCACGTACGACACGGTGACGGCCCAACTCCTCGACGCCATCCGCTGGTCCGTCCACCACCTGCGCGACGTCGGCGGCGCCGCCGACGGCATCAACCGGCACATGGACCACCTGGCCACGTCCTGCCCCGGGCAGCTCTCCTCGTACGTCACCAGCGGCGCCCTCGAACCCGCCACGGGCAACGCGCCGCCCTGGCCCGGGGTCTACTTCACGTATCCGCCCGTCACCACGCACTCCAGTGTGACCACCTGGCAGCAGCGGATGCGCGCCATCGGCTGGACGATCGGCGTGGACGGCCAGTACGGCCCCCAGTCCAAGGCCGTGTGCCAGGAGTTCCAGCGGATCAGGAGCCTGACCGCGGACGGCGTCGTCGGCCCGGCCACCTGGCGCGAGTCCTGGGACGTCTGAGCGCCGGACCCGCCGGAACCCCTCAGCGGGCCGCGGCCGTCGAGCCCCGGACGACCAGCTCGGGCTGGAAGACGAACTCGGTGTGCTGGACGAGGTCCCCGCCGATCTCCTCCAGCAGGGTGCCCACCGCGGCCCGCGCCATGGCCCGCACCGGCTGCCGCAGGGTGGTCAGGGGCGGGTCGGTGAACGCGAACAGGTCCGAGTCGTCGTAGCCGATCACCGACACGTCCCCCGGCACCGCCCGGCCGCGCTCGCGGGCCGCCCGGATCGCGCCGAGGGCCATCATGTCGCTGCCGCAGACGATGCCCGTGCAGCCCGCCGCCAGCAGCTCCGCGGCGGCGGCCTGCCCGCCCTCGACGCTGAACAGCGAGTGCCGCACGACCCCTTCGCCCCCGCCCTCCCTCATCTCCGCGAGAAACCCGGCCACTTTCCGCCGCACCGGGACGAAGCGGTTCGGCCCGACCGCCAGCCCGATGCGCCGGTGCCCCAGCGCCCGCAGGTGCCGCACCGCGATCCGGGAGGCCGCCGCGTCGTCGGGTGACACGAACGGCGCGCTGATGTGCGGGTTGTAGCCGTTGATCAGCACGAACGGCACGCCGTGCCCGGCCAGTCGCGCGTAGCGGGCCGGGTCGGCGCTGGTGTCGGCGTGCAGCCCGGACAGGAACACGATGCCGGTGACGCCGCGTTCGACGAGCTGGTCCACCAGTTCGTCCTCGGTGGCGCCGCCCGGGCTCTGCGTGCACAGCACGGGCGTGTAGCCGTGCCCGGCCAGGACCTGCTCGATGACCTGCGCGAACGCGGGGAAGATCGGGTTCGTCAGCTCCGGGATGACCAGGCCGACGAGCCCGGCGCTGCGCTGCCGCAGCCGCAGCGGGCGCTCGTACCCCAGCAGGTCCAGGGCCGCGAGCACCCGCTGCCGGGTGGTCGCCGCGACGCCCGGCTTGCCGTTGAGCACCCGGCTGACCGTGGCCTCACTGACCCCGGCCTGCTGGGCGATGTCGGCGAGCCGGGCGGGATGCGGCAGCACCGCCCGGGGTTCGGTCACTCCGCCCACCACACCGTGGTGTCCGCGGGCAGGACGCCGCCGCCGGGGTACCGGCCGCTGGCCAGCAGCAGCCGGCCCGCCGGGGTCAGCACACCGGCCACGTCCACCGCCATGTCGGTGGTGTTGACGGCGCAGACCATCGCGGAGCCGTCCGCGGCGCGGCGCCGGAACGCCAGCACGCCGTCGGGCGCCGGCAGCCACTCCACGGCGTCGCCCGCGCCGAGGGCCGGGTGGGTGCGGCGGACGGCCAGCGCCGCCCGGTACAGCTCCAGCGTGGAGGACGGGTCGCCGGTCTGCTCCTCGACCGACAGCTTCCCCCAGTTGGCGGGCTGCGGCAGCCAGCTCCCGCCGTCGCCGAAGCCGAACGAGGCGCCCTGCGCGGTCCACGGGATCGGCACCCGGCAGCCGTCGCGCAGCCCCTCCTGCCCGTCGGACGAGGCGTCGCCGCCCGCGCCGCGCCGGCAGAACGCCGGGTCCTGGCGCGCCTCGTCGGGCAGGTCGGTCACCTCGGGCAGGCCCAGCTCCTCGCCCTGGTAGATGTAGGCGGAGCCGGGCAGCGCCAGCATCAGCAGCGAGGCGGCGCGGGCCCGGTCCAGGCCGCCGCCGAGGCGGGTGAGGTGGCGCACCACGTCGTGGTTGGACAGCACCCAGGTGGTGGGGGCGCCGACCGGGCGCATCGAGTCCAGCGAGGTGTCGATGACGCGGCGCAGCGCGGCGGCGTTCCACGGGGTGTTGAGGTAGTGGAAGTTGAACGCCTGGTGCAGCTCGTCGGGGCGCACGTACAGCGCGGTGCGGCCCTCGTTGGGCGTCCACGCCTCCGCGACGCCGATGCGCTGGTGCGGGTACTCGTCGAGGATCTTCCGCCAGGAGCGGTAGATCTCGTGCACGCCGTCCTGGTCGAAGAAGGGCAGGACGTCGGTGCCGAGCAGCTTCAGCTGGCCGGCGGCGCCCATGTCGGGCAGCCCGGCGGCCTTCACCAGGCCGTGCGCGACGTCGATGCGGAAGCCGTCGACGCCCATGTCGAGCCAGAAGCGCAGCAGCGAGCGGAACTCGTCCCGCACGGCCTGGTTGTCCCAGTTGAGGTCGGGCTGCTGCGGCGCGAAGAGGTGCAGGTACCACTCGCCGGGTGTGCCGTCGGGGTTGGCCGTGCGGGTCCAGGCGGGGCCGCCGAAGATCGACTCCCAGTCGTTCGGCGGCAGTTCGCCGTTCGGGCCCTTGCCGGGGCGGAAGTGGTACCGGTCGCGCAGCGGCGATCCCGGGCCCTGGCGCAGCGCGCGCTGGAACCACTCGTGCTGGTCGGAGGAGTGGTTCGGCACCAGGTCGACGATGATCCGCAGGCCCAGGTCGTGGGCGTCGCGGATCAGGGCGTCGGCGTCGTGCAGATCCCCGAACATCGGGTCGATGGCGCGGTAGTCGGCGACGTCGTACCCGGCGTCGGCCTGCGGCGAGGCGTAGAACGGGCTCAGCCAGACCGCGTCGACACCGAGACCGGCCAGGTAAGGCAACCGGCGCCGGACGCCGGGGAGATCGCCCATGCCGTCGCCGTTGCCGTCGGCGAACGAGCGCGGATAGACCTGGTAGATGACCGCGTGGCGCCACCAGTCCGGCTGGCTGCCGGCGACCGTCCGCGTGGGGTCGCCGGTCGGCTGGGTGCGGTCCGCGAGATGCTGGGTCATGTCGTCCCTGGATTCGAGGCGTTGAACGGTTTGCGGCGGATGGAACGAGGGCTTCGGAACGGGTTCAGGACTTGGTCGCGCCGGCCGTGAGCCCGGACTGCAGGTGCCGTTGGGCGTATCCGAAGACCAGGGTGGCGGGCACGGCGATGAGCACCGCGGCGGCGGTCATCATGTGCCAGTCCTGGGTGTGCTGGTTGACGAACGTCTGCAGGCCGCCGGCCAGGGTCAGGTTCTCCTCGCCGGTCATGAACGCGGTGGCGTAGGCGACTTCGGCCCAGGCGGTGACGAACGTGTAGAAGCCGGTCACCGCGATGCCGGGTCTGGCCAGCGGCATGACCAGCCGCCAGAACGTGCCGAACGGGGTGAGGCCGTCCACGCGCCCGGACTCGTCGATCGACACCGGGATGCTGTCGAAGAAGCCCTTCATCATCCAGGCGCAGAACGGGACCGCGATCGTCAGATAGGTGACGATCAGCGAGACGGGCTGGTTGAGCAGCCCGTACCGCGACATGAGGTTGTACAGCGGCACGATCAGCACGGCCATCGGGAACATCTGCGTGATCAGCAGGGTCCACATCAGCGGGCGCATCCCGGGGAACCGGAAGCGGCTGAGGGCGTACCCGGTGGTGGAGGAGATGAGGACGCCGATGACGGTCGTCGCGGCCACGACCAGCACCGAGTTGCCGAACCAGGTGAGGAACGCGGTGTCGTTGAGCACGTGGTCGTAGTTGTCGAGCGTGAAGCCGGAGAGCAGCGACCGGGTGAAGGTGTCGGTCTTCGGCTTGAACGAGGTGACCAGCAGCCAGAACGGCGGGAACACCGCGATCGCGGCGGCCACCAGCAGGGTCGCGTGCAGCCCGACGGAGGCGGCCCGGCTCCGCTCGCCGCGGCGGCGCGTCCGCTTCGGCGCCGGGCGGACGGTCCGGGGCGGTCCGCCGCCCGGCACGGCGGCCGGGACGGGGCGCGGCGCCGGTTCGGCGGGGCCGCTCACCTGGGGGGTCGCATCGGTAGCCATCGTCACCACACCTCTCCCTGCCTGCGCAGCGCTTTGCGGTAGGCGACCGCGAACAGGACCAGCAGCAGTAGGACCAGCACGCCCCAGGCGGCGGAGTTCGCGAAGTCGCGGGGACTGCTGACGAACGCCAGCCGGAACGCCTCGGTCACCAGGATGTCGGTGGATCCCGCCGGCCCTCCTCGGGTGAGCAGGAAGATCACCGGGAACATGTTGAACGTCCAGATGGTGCTGAGCAGTACCACCGTCATGGACACGGACCGCACCCCGGGCAGCGTGATGTTCCAGAACCGCTGCCAGGGGCCGGCGCCGTCCATCTCCGCGGCCTCGTACTGCTCGGCGGGGATGGACTGGAGGGCGCCGAGCATCGCGATCAGCATGAAGGGCACGCCCAGCCAGACGTTGACGGCGATGACGGAGACCTTCGCCCAGGTCGGGTCGGACAGCCAGGTGACACCCTCGATGCCGCCGCCCTCCAGCAGGCTGTTGAGCAGGCCGTTGCGCTCGTTGTAGAGCATCCGCCAGGCGAAGACCGACACGAACGCCGGGATGGCCCAGGGCAGGATCAGCGCCATGCGGTAGACGGTCCGGCCGCGGAAGGCGCGGTTGAGCATGTTCGCCAGGCCCAGCCCGAGGAGGAACGTGACGCTGACGCAGCCCACGGTCCACAGCACGGTCCAGCCCAGGCGGTCCCAGAAGACCTCGTCCTGGAGGATGTCGGCGTAGTTGTCCAGGCCGACGAACTCGTAGGTGGCGGGGATCTCGTTGACGCCGATCCGCCGCTCGACGTTGGACTCGTCGGCGTCGGTCAGCGACAGGTAGCCGCCGCGGACCAGCGGCCAGCCGATGATGCAGGTGATCACGGCGACCACCGGCGCGATCATGGCCCAGGCGTACCAGTGGACGGACAGCGCCCGGCGCAGCCGGCCGGGGACGGCCGTCCGGGGAGCCGTCCGGGGGGCGGCCGGCTGGGGAGCGGTCGCCGGGGAGGCGTTCACAGCGTCAGCCATGGTCTCGGCCCTTCCTGCCTCGCGGTCAGCACCGTTCACTGCCAGTCTTCGAGGAGCTCGCGGTAGGCGTCTCCGGTGTCGGACGCCGCCTCCTCGGGCGAGGCGGAGCCGGTGAGCAGGGCCTCAAGGGAGGTCAGCAGCGGGTCGAAGAGCGACTGCGCCTGGGGGATCCAGGGGCGCTCGTGGGCGACGTCCACGGCGGGCTTGAAGAACTGGACCATCTCGTTGCCGGCGACGGCCGGCACGTCGTAGACGGACTGCCGGGTGGGCAGGAGGCTCAGCTCCTCGGTGATCCGCTGCTGGGTCTCGGCGGAGCTCATGTACCGGACGAACTCGAAGGAGGCGTCGGCGTCCGGGGTGCCCGCGTAGACGCCGTAGTTCCAGCCGCCCAGCGGAGCGCCCTGCGCCCGCGAACCGGCCGGGACGGGGGCGACGCCCAGGTCGTCGCCGAGGGCGGCGGTGGCGTCCGCGATGGCCCAGGGGCCGTTGATCATCATCGCGACGTCGCCGGCCGCGAAGGAGGACATCATGTTCTCCCAGCCGTCGCTGGTGTCCGTGGTGGCGGCACCGGAGTCGACCAGGTCCTGGAACTGCTCGAAGGCCGCGACGCCGGCCTCGTCGTCGATGGTGACCTCCTGGGCCTCGGCGTCGACCAGGTCGCCGCCCTCGCCGTAGAGGTACGGCAGGAACCAGTACGCGTCGTCGCCGCGTGCGTACAGAGGCGTGGTCCCCATCTCCTGGAAGGCGTCGGTCGCGTCGCGTATCTCGTCCAGCGACTGCGGCACCTCGACGCCGGCCTCCTCCAGGAGGGACTTGTTGTAGAAGAGCGCCAGGGTGTCGGTCACCTGCGGGACGGCGTAGGTCTGCCCCTCGAACTGGGTGCTGGCCCAGGACTGGGGCAGGAAGTCCTCCTGGTTCTCCAGCGCGGCGGTGCCGTCGAGCGGGTAGAGATACCCGAGGTTGGCGAAGTCCGCGACCCAGGCGACCTCGGTGCGCATCACGTCTGGGGCCTCGTTGGCGCCGGCGGCGTTCTTGAAGCGGTTCTGCGCGTCGTCGAAGCCGATGTTCACGTACTCGACGGTGACGCCCGGGTGCTCGTTCTCGAAGTCCTCGGCGACGGCCTCGAAGACCTCGGCCTCGGTCTCGTTCGAGGTGTCCCAGAAGGTGACCGTGCCGGACAGCTCCCCGTCGGCGCCCCCACCCCCGCCGCCGCCCCCGTCGCTCTGGCCGCAAGCTGTTGCCGCAAGAGCCAGAGCCGTTACGGCGGCCGTCGTCCCTATGCTGCGTCGCATGTGAACTCCTTCAAGCGTTACGCCCGGTTCAAGGGGGTCTGTCCACCTTATGCGCCACGCCTCTGCGGCGCCGGGCCGAGCAGGAACGTAACAGCGGCGCAAAAGTTTGGAAAGACCTTGCGGCAACTTTCAGCAAGGATGTGGTGGGGGGCCACGCGAGTGAATCAGGAGACGGCGAGAACACGTCCGACCCAGAAGGCAAGCACCGAAATTCGCACATTCCGGTACAGTTGTCCCCTCGCAGTGGGCAGGGTGATCCCCGGCGGGTACAGTCCGGGACTGTGACCGCACGGCTAGCCGACATCGCAGCCCAGGCGGGGGTCAGCGAGGCGACGGTCAGCCGGGTCCTGAACGGCAAGCCGGGCGTCGCCACCGCCACCCGCGAGTCCGTTCTGGCCGCCCTGGATCTGCTGGGCTACGAACGGCCGGTCCGGCTGCAGAAGCGCAGCGAGGGGCTGGTCGGCCTGATCACGCCGGAGCTGGAGAACCCGATATTCCCCGCCTTCGCCCAGGTGATCTGCCAGGCCCTCACCCGTCAGGGCTACACGCCGGTGCTCGCCACGCAGACCCCCGGCGGGTCCACCGAGGACGAGCTGACCGGCATGCTGGTCGAGCGCGGGGTGGCGGGCATCATCTTCATCTCCGGGCTGCACGCCGACACCAGCGCCGACATGGAGCGCTACGAGCGGCTGCGGGCCCAGGGCGTGCCGTTCGTCCTGATCAACGGCTTCTCGCCGAAGGTGCGGGCGCCGTTCGTCTCTCCCGACGACCGCGCGGCAATGCGGCTGGCCGTCACCCACCTGGCCTCGCTCGGCCACCGGCGGATCGGGCTGGCCATGGGGCCGGAGCGGTTCGTGCCGGTGCAGCGGAAGATCGAGGGCTTCCTGCGGGCGATGCGGGAGGAACTGGGCGTCACGGGGACCGACGCGCGGCGGCTGATCGAGCACTCGCTCTACACGCTGGAGGGCGGCCAGGCGGCGGCCCTCGCGCTGCTGGCCCGCGACTGCACGGCGGTGGTCTGCGCCAGCGACATGATGGCCCTCGGCGCGATCCGCGCGGCGCGCCAGCGCGGCCTGTCGGTGCCGGAGCACTGCTCGGTGATCGGCTACGACGACTCGCCGCTGATCGCCTTCACCGACCCGCCCCTGACGACGATCCGCCAGCCCGTCTTCGCGATGGGCCAGGCCGCGATCCGCGCCCTCCTCGAAGAGGTCGGCGGCACACCGGCCCCGCACAGCGAGTTCGTGTTCATGCCGGAATTGGTCGTCCGCGGCTCGACCGCCACCGCACCCGTCATACAGCAGGCCTGACGGCGAACCGCCCCACGCGGGGGCACGGGGAGTCGCCCCCGAAGACCACAGCACGCCCGAATCGGCCACCCCGGGCCTCCACCACGCCCGCCACACAGCAGGCCCGACAACAGACCACCCCACGCCGGGGCACGGGGAGTCACCCCCCAAAGACCGGCAGCACGCCGGAATCGGCCGCCCCGGGCCTCCACCGCCACCGCGCCGGTCATACAGCGGGGTGACGATGGACCTCAGGACGCCCCGGGGACCAGGGGGCGCCCCCCGGTGTCCTGACCCGCCGCGCCCGCCACACGGCAGGGCCCGAGGACAGACCGCAGGACGCCGGGGTACGGGGGTCGCTCCCCCAGAAAGACCGCAGCACACCCGAATCGGCCACCCCGAGCCTCCACCGCCACCACGCCGGTCATACAGCGGGGTGACGACGGACCTCAGGACGCCCCGGGGACCAGGGGTCGCCCCCCGCTGTCCTGACCCGCCGCGCCCGCCACACGGCAGGGCCCGAGGACAGACCGCAGGACGCCGGGGTACGGGGGTCGCTCC
>NZ_JBPQTQ010000072.1:0-31044 GCF_051386415.1 Streptomyces sp. URMC 129 | reverse complement strand
GGTCCGGTCGGCCAGTGGGGGTCCGGCCGGACCCGCGCTTTTCCGTTGGTTCGCCGTCGCCGCCGTTGTCGCGCGGCGGGTCGTCGGGGGCGGGGTCCTGGTCAGACGCCCATGGGGTGCCAGACGGTCTTGGTCTCCAGGAAGGCCAGCAGCCGCCCGGTGCCCGGGTCGGCCGTCCAGTCCTCGGCGGAGCGGTGCGGGCGGCGGACCCGCTTCAGGTTCTCCGCGGCGGTGGCCTCCAGCTCGCGCGCCGGTTCCGGGTCGGCGCCGGTCAGGTCGATCGCGTTGACGTCCTGGTGGGCGGCGAGGGTCGGGGCCAGCTCGGCGGTGAGCCCGGACAGGACGTTGACCACGCCGCCGGGGAGGTCGGAGGTGGCCAGCACCTCGGCCAGGGTGAGCGCGGGCAGCGGGGCGGTCTCGGCGGCCACGACGACGGCCGTGTTGCCGGTGGCGATGACGGGCGCGAGGACCGAGACCAGGCCGAGGAGCGAGGAGTCCGGGGGGGCCAGGACGGCGACGACGCCCGTCGGCTCGGGGGCGGAGAGGTTGAAGTAGGGGCCGGCGACCGGGTTGGCCGCGCCCGCGATCTGCGCCACCTTGTCCGTCCAGCCCGCGTACCAGACCCAGCGGTCGACCGCCGCGTCGACCACCGCCCGCGCCGCGGACTTGGACAGGCCCTCGGCGGCGGCGACCTCGGCGCGGAACTGCTCGCCGCGGCCCTGGAGCATCTCGGCGACCCGGTACAGGATCTGGCCGCGGTGGTACGCGGTCGCGGCCGACCAGCGGGGGAACGCCGTGCGGGCGGCGGCGACCGCGTCGCGCGCGTCCTTGCGGGAGCCGCGCGGCGCGTTGGCCAGCCAGCGGCCCTGGGAGTCGGTCACCTCGTACACGCGTCCGCTCTCGGAGCGGGGGAACGATCCCCCGATGAACAGCTTGTAGGTCTTGAAGACGCTCAGTCGCGCGTCAGACATCGAGGTATGCCTCCAGACCGTGCCGGCCGCCCTCGCGGCCGTAGCCCGACTCCTGGTAGCCGCCGAACGGCGAGGCAGGGTCGAACTTGTTGAACGTGTTGGACCAGATCACCCCGGCGCGCAGGCGGCCGGCCATCCAGAGCATGCGGGAGCCCTTCTCCGTCCAGATGCCTGCGGACAGGCCGTAGGGCGTGTTGTTCGCCTTGGCCACGGCCTCCTCGGGGGTGCGGAAGGTCAGCACCGACAGCACCGGGCCGAAGATCTCCTCGCGGGCGATGCGGTGGGCCTGGGTGACGCCGGTGAAGAGGGTCGGGACGAACCAGAAGCCCGTCTCCGGCAGCTCGCAGGCGGGGGACCAGCGCTCGGCGCCCTCGGCCTCGCCGGACTCCGCCAGCTCGCGGATGCGGGCGAGCTGCGCGGCGGAGTTGATCGCGCCGACGTCGGTGTTCTTGTCCAGCGGGTCGCCGACGCGCAGGGTGGCCATGCGGCGCTTGAGGGCGTCGAGGACCTCGTCGGCCACCGACTCCTGGACCAGGAGGCGGGAACCGGCGCAGCACACGTGCCCCTGGTTGAAGAAGATGCCGCCCACGATGCCCTCGACGGCCTGGTCGAGCGGGGCGTCGTCGAAGACGATGTTGGCCGCCTTCCCGCCCAGTTCGAGGGTGAGCTTCGTGCGGGTGCCGGCCAGGGTGCGGGCGATCTCGCGGCCGACCTCGGTGGAGCCGGTGAACGCGACCTTGTCCACGTCCGGGTGCGCCACGAGGGCGGCACCGGCGGCGCCGTCGCCGGTGACGATGTTGACCACGCCGGGCGGCAGGCCCGCCTGACGGCAGATCTCCGCGAAGCGCAGGGCGGTGAGCGGGGTCGTCTCGGCGGGCTTGAGGACCACGGTGTTGCCGGTGGCCAGGGCCGGGGCGACCTTCCAGGCGAGCATCAGCAGCGGGAAGTTCCACGGGATGACCTGGGCGGCCACGCCCAGCGGGCGGGGGTCGGGGCCGTAGCCCGCGTGGGCCAGCTTGTCGGCCCAGCCCGCGTAGTAGAAGAAGTGCGCGGCGACCAGCGGCAGGTCCACGTCGCGGGACTCGCGGATCGGCTTGCCGTTGTCCAGGGACTCCAGCACGGCCAGCTCGCGGGAGCGCTCCTGCACGAGGCGCGCGATCCGGAACAGGTACTTGGCGCGCTCCGACCCCGGCAGCGCCGACCAGGCCGGGAACGCGGCGCGGGCGGCCCGCACCGCGGCGTCGACGTCCTCGGCGCCGCCCCGGGCCACCTCGGAGAGAACCTCCTCGGAGGCCGGGGAGATCGTCGGGAAGACCGCTCCGTCGGCGGCCTCGCGGAACTCGCCGTCGATGAACAGGCCGTGGCGTGGTGCGACGGCGGCGGTCGCCCGGGATTCGGGCGCGGGCGCGTAGGCGAACTTCATGGCGTCCTCAGTCCACGGTCACGTAGTCGGGGCCGGAGTACCGGCCGGTGCTCAGCTTCTGGCGCTGCATCAGCAGGTCGTTCAGCAGGCTGGAGGCGCCGAAGCGGAACCAGGCCGGGCCGAGCCAGTCCTCGCCCGCCGTCTCGTTCACCAGCACGAGGTACTTCAGCGCGTCCTTGCTGGTGCGGATGCCGCCGGCCGGTTTGACGCCGACCTGGCGGCCGGTGGCGGCGCGGAAGTCGCGGACGGCCTCCAGCATCAGCAGGGTGTTGGCGGGGGTGGCGTTGACCGCGACCTTGCCCGTCGAGGTCTTGATGAAGTCGGCGCCGGCCAGCATCGCCAGCCAGGAGGCGCGGCGGATGGCGTCGTAGGTGGCCAGCTCGCCGTTCTCCAGGATGACCTTCAGATGCGCCTCGCCGCACGCCTCCTTGACGGCCGTGATCTCCTCGAAGACCTCCAGGTAGCGGCCGGCGAGGAACGCGCCCCGGTCGATCACCATGTCGATCTCGGCCGCGCCCGCGGCGACGGCCTCGCGGGTGTCCGCCAGCTTCACCGAGCGGGCGGCGCGGCCCGCCGGGAAGGCGGTGGCGACGGAGGCGACCGCGACGCCGGTGCCGCGCAGCGCCTCTACGGCGACGGCCGCCATGTCGGGGTAGACGCAGATCGCCGCCACGGAGGGCACGGAACGGTCCGCCGGGTCGGGCCGGACGCCCTTGGCGCACAGCGCCCGCACCTTGCCCGGGGTGTCCGCGCCCTCCAGGGTGGTCAGGTCGATCATGGAGATGGCCAGGTCGATGGC
This sequence comes from Streptomyces sp. URMC 129, assembly GCF_051386415.1. NCBI lineage: Bacteria > Bacillati > Actinomycetota > Actinomycetes > Kitasatosporales > Streptomycetaceae > Streptomyces > Streptomyces sp. URMC 129. The sequence goes on along the minus strand of NZ_JBPQTQ010000072.1, from coordinate 27,851 downwards.
GAACGCCTTGGACGTCGTCTTGATCGAACGGGTCCCCAGGGCGGCGGCGCGGGCTTCGAGCCCGACCGCGTCGACGCCGGGCAGACCGTGCAGGAAGCGGCGCAGCGCGGCATTGGTCGCCGTCACGTCCGCCAGGGGCAGCGCCGGTGCTGTGGATGGCATGGTCACCAGACCAGCATATCTACGCGCGTAGTGGCGTGGCCACCCCCGGACGGGAGAGGACTGGTACCACGTGGCCGGCGGGATGGCCGGGACGGCGCCCGAGGAGGACCCGGCGGTCGTCGGCCACGGCCGCGACGTCGAGGTGCTGTTCGACTCGCGTGCCGGATCCGCCGGGGAGTGACGCGCGACCGGCGTTCCCGGGCCCGGGGAGTCCGGCAGAATCGGACGCATGAGTGAGCCCCAGAAGTACGCGGACCGCGTCTACCGCTCTCCGGCCGCCATCGTGGCGGGATGTCTCCTGCTCGGCCTCGGGGGCTGGCTGGGCGGGGACGCGATCCTGCGGGGCGAGGGGCGGGCGCCCGTGTCCGCGGCGGCCATGCTCCTCTTCGCGGTGCCGCTGATCGTGGCCTTCACGTTCCGGCCGGCGGTGTTCGCCTCCGACGAGCGGCTCCGCGTGCGGAACCCGTTCCGCACCATCACCGCGCCCTGGGGCACGGTCGAGGCCATCCGCGCGAGCTACTCGACGGAGCTGCTGGCGTCCGGCACGAAGTACCAGATGTGGGCGATCCCGGTCTCGCTGCGGGCCCGCTCCAGGGCGAACCGGCACAACGAGCAGATGGCTGGCCGCCAGCCGCGGCGCACCGGCCTGCTGGGCGGGTTCGGCCTCGGCGGCACCGACTTCGACACGGCGGACTCGACCCCCCGGACGGCCCCCGGGGACGCGGCGGTGGCCGAGCTGCGCGAGCTGGCCGAGCGGCACGCGACGGACGAAGCGGCGCGGGGCGCGGTCGGCGTCCGCTGGAGCTACGAGATCCTGGCCCCCCTCGCGGCGGGCGCGGTGGCCCTGATCGTCCTCGCACTGACGAGCTGACGAGCTGACGCACTGACGACCTGACCGGGCGGCGCGGCGACGCGCGCGGCCGGGCCGTCCCGGTCCGCCCTGCCGTCCCGCCGGGGCGGGAGGGACCGCCGTGGCCGTGCGGCTGCGCTCGGCGGCGGGCCGTCCCCGTCCGCTCGGCCCTCCCGGTCCCCTTTGCCGTCCGGGAGCCGGGGGACCGGGTCGCGCGGCGGCCTGTGCGTGCGGCGGTGTCCCCGGGCGGGGCGGAGGGTCACAGACCGGCGTGGCGGGCCAGGTCCTCCTTCAGGCGGGTCAGGACGGCCGTGGCCCGGGCGCGGGCCGTCGGCAGGGCCGATCGGGCCGGGGCCGGGATGATGACCTCCAGGTAGCACTTGATCTTCGGCTCGGTGCCGCTGGGCCGGACGATCACGCGGGCGGAGGTGATGTCGCCCGCCCCGGAGAGGGTGTAGCGCAGCCCGTCCGTCGGCGGCAGGGTCTCGGTGCCCCGGCCGAGGTCCTCCGCCGCGGCGACGGGCAGACCGGCCAGTTCGGCGGGCGGCGCCGTCCGCAGCCGTCGCATGGCGTCGGTGATCAGGGTCAGGTCCGCGACCCGGACCGAGAGCTGGTCGGTGGCGTGGAGGCCGTGGGTCACGGCGAGATCGTCCAGGAGGTCGGTCAGGGTCCGGTCCTCTGCCTTCAGCGAGGCGGCCAGTTCGGCCACGCGGAGGGCGGCGGTGATGCCGTCCTTGTCGCGGACGCCGTCCGGGTCGACGCAGTACCCCAGCGCCTCTTCGTACCCGAAGGCCAGGCCCGGCACGCGGGCGAGCCATTTGAAGCCGGTCAGGGTCTCCTGGTACGGCAGCCCGGCCGCCGAGGCGATCTTCCCGGTGAGGGAGGAGGACACGATCGACGCGGCGAACGTCCCGCGCACGCCCTGCCGGACCAGGTGGGCGGCCAGCAGCGCGCCGAGTTCGTCACCGCGCAGCATCCGCCAGCCGCCGTCCGCCCCCGCGTCCGGCACACCCACCGCGCACCGGTCGGCGTCGGGGTCGTTGGCGATGACCAGATCGGGCCGCGGCTCGGTCGCGCGGGCCGTGGCGAAGGCCAGGTCCATCGCGCCCGGCTCCTCCGGGTTCGGGAAGGCCACGGTGGGGAAGTCCGGGTCGGGCTCGGCCTGTTCGGCCACCTCGACCGGCGCGGGGAAGCCCGCCCGGGTGAACGCCGCGGTCAGCACGGACCGGCCGACGCCGTGCATCGGGGTGTACACGGCCGTGGTGGTGCGCGGCGAGCCCGCCGAGAGCGCCGCGTCCGTGCGGGCCAGGTAGGCGTCCACGATGTCCTCGCCGAGCACCTCCCAGCCCTCCTCGGCCCGGGGCACGGTGTGCAGCGGGCCCACGGCGGCGATCCCGGCGGCGATCTCCGCGTCGGCCGGGGGCACGATCTGGCTGCCGTCGCCGAGGTAGACCTTGTAGCCGTTGTCGCGCGGCGGGTTGTGGCTGGCGGTGACGGCCACCCCGGCGACCGCGCCGAGGTGGCGGATCGCGAAGGCCAGCACGGGCGTGGGCAGCGGGCGCGGCAGCAGCGCGGCGCGCAGCCCCGCGCCCGTCACCACGGCGGCGGTGTCGCGGGCGAAGTCGGCGCTCTTGTGGCGGGCGTCGTAGCCGATGACGACCAGGCCGGGGGAGCGCGCGGCGAGGTAGGCGGACAGACCGGCGGCGGCGCGGATGACGACCGCGCGGTTCATGCGGGCCGGTCCCGCGCCCATCTCGCCCCGCAGCCCGGCCGTGCCGAACTGGAGCGTCCCCGCGAACCGTCCGGCCAGCGCCTCCGTCGCGCCCTCGGCGATCAGCCCCGCCAGCTCCTTGCGGGTGTCGAGGTCGGGGTCCTCGGCCAGCCACTCCTGGGCACGGGCGAGCAGCGCCGCCCGGTCCCCGGTCTCCTGAGGCATCGTTTCCTCTCCTCCCGTCACACGGCGGTCCCGGTCAGATCCGTCCTAGCACCCGGGCGAGCAGGCCGCCCATCCGGGCTGCCGAGTCGCGGCCCGCCCGCAGGACCTCCTCGTGGTTCAGCGGCTCGCCGGTGATACCCGCGGCGAGGTTCGTGACCAGCGAGATGCCCAGCACCTCGGCGCCCGCCTCGCGAGCGGCGATGGCCTCCAGGACGGTCGACATCCCCACCAGGTCCCCGCCGATGGCCCGGACCATGCGGATCTCGGCCGGGGTCTCGTAGTGCGGCCCGGGAAACTGGACGTACACGCCCTCCTCCAGGCTGGGGTCGATCTCCTTGCACAGCGCGCGCAGCCGCGCGGAGTACAGGTCGGTCAGGTCGACGAAGTTGACGCCGGCGATGGGGGAGGTCGCGGTGAGGTTGATGTGGTCGCGGATGAGGACCGGCTGGCCGGGGCGCATGCCCTCGCGGAGGCCGCCGCAGCCGTTGGTGAGCACCACGGTCTTGCAGCCCGCGGCGACGGCCGTGCGCACCCCGTGGGCCACCGCGGCGACGCCGCGCCCCTCGTAGTAGTGGGTGCGGCCGAGGAAGACCAGGGCCCGCTTCTCGCCGACCCGGTAGGAGCGGATCCGTCCCGCGTGCCCCTCGACGCTCGGGGGCGGGAAGCCGGGCAGTGCGGTGAAGTCGAACTCGTGCTGCGGCTCCCCCAGCTCGTCCGCCGCCGGCACCCAGCCGGAGCCCATGACCAGCGCGACGTCGTGGGCGGCGACCCCGGTCAACTCCCGGATGCGGGCCGCCGCGGCGCCGGCCGCGCCCTCAATCTCAGATGCGTTCACGCGCAGAGCCTAACCGGTATTTGCCTACGCGCGTAGATGCTGACCAGGGGCAAGCGTGGAACACCGGTCGCCGCCGGCCGCATCCGGAAGGCCCGGTTCGCGCCTCAGCAGGGGCGCTTGCGCAGCTCCATCACGTAGTCGTGCGGGGCGCCCGCCGACTCGGCCGCGTCCGCGATCTCGCCCAGGTAGCGGGCGGAGGGCAGGCCGCCCTCGTAGGCGTTGAGCACGTACACCCAGGCCGGGACCGTGCCGTCCAGGGTGTGCACCTGGACCCGGGTGCGGCGGTAGATCCCGAGCCCGACGCCCTCCCACCGGTCGAGTGCCTCCTCGTCCATGGGGGCGATGTCGTAGAGCGCCACGAAGACGTCCGAGGCGGGCTCCGCGGTGGATTCGACGATCGTGGCCAGGGCCCCCTCCCAGCCCATCTCCTCGCCGCCGAACGTGAGCCGCCAGCCGGTGATCCAGCCGGTGCCACGCAGGGGCGAGTGCGGTGCGCGACGGGACATCAGCCGGGCGTCGAGGTTTCCGGCGTATGCGGCGTAGAGGGACATGGGACTGAGCGTACGGGAGGGGTGGCGGTGGCGGCCGGTCCGGCACCACTGGCCCCGGGGCGAGATCGGCCCCGTCGTGCGAGACACTGTAGGGGTGACTCGGATCGTGATCATCGGTGGTGGACCTGGCGGGTACGAGGCGGCGCTGGTGGCGGCGCAGCTCGGTGCGGAGGTGACCGTCGTCGACCGGGACGGGCTGGGCGGCGCCTCGGTGCTCACCGACTGCGTGCCGTCCAAGACGCTCATCGCGACCGCCGAGGTCATGACGGGCTTCGACTCCTCGCACGAGGAGCTCGGCATAGAGATCGACCACGACGGCGACGGCATCGGCGACGAGGTGCGGGGCATCGGCGTCGACCTCGGCAAGGTCAACCGCCGGGTCAAGCGCCTGGCCCTCGCCCAGTCGCACGACATCACCGCCTCCGTCACGCGCGCCGGGGTGCGGGTGCTGCGCGGGCACGGCCGGCTGGAGGCCACCCAGGCCCCGGACGGCTCCCGCCGGGTCACCGTCACCGACCCCGACGGCGAGCAGCGGAGCCTGGTCGCGGACTGCGTGCTGGTCGCCACCGGCGGGCACCCGAGGGAGATCCCGGACGCCAAGCCGGACGGCGAGCGGATCCTCACCTGGACCCAGGTCTACGACCTGAAGGAGTTGCCCGAGGAGCTGATCGTGGTCGGCTCCGGCGTGACCGGCGCCGAGTTCGCCGGGGCGTACCAGGCGCTGGGCTCCCGGGTCACGCTGGTCTCCTCGCGCGACCGCGTGCTGCCCGGCGAGGACCCGGACGCGGCGGCCGTGCTGGAGGACGTCTTCCGCCGCCGCGGGATGAACGTGATGGCCCGCTCGCGGGCCGCGGCGGCCAAGCGCGTGGGGAACCGCGTGGAGATCACGCTGGCGGACGGCCGGGTCATCTCCGGCACGCACTGCCTGATGGCGGTCGGCGCGGTGCCCAACACGGCGGACATGGGCCTGGAGGAGGCGGGCGTCAAGCTCAAGGACTCCGGGCACATCTGGACCGACAAGGTCTCCCGCACCACCGCCCCGGGCGTGTACGCGGCCGGGGACTGCACGGGCGTGCTGGCGCTGGCCTCCGTCGCCGCCATGCAGGGCCGGATCGCGATGTACCACTTCCTGGGCGACGCGGTGGCCCCGCTCGACCTCAACACCGTGTCGGGGAACATCTTCACCGACCCCGAGATCGCCACCGTGGGTTACACCCAGGCGGACGTGGACGAGGGCCGGATCGACGCCCGGGTGGTGAAGCTCCCGCTGCTGCGGAACCCGCGGGCGAAGATGCAGGGCGTGCGGGACGGCTTCGTCAAGCTGTTCGCACGCCCGGGGACCGGGATCGTGGTCGGGGGCGTGGTCGTCGCCCCCCGGGCGAGTGAGCTGATCCATCCGATATCGATCGCGGTCGACAACAGTCTGACGGTGGAACAGATCGCAAAAGCGTTCACCGTGTACCCGTCTCTGTCCGGCTCGATCGCCGAGGCGGCCCGTCAGCTCCATACACGGAAACTCGCCTGAGACCAGTAGGCACTGGTCAGCGCGGGAATCATCGGCAAGCGCCCTCGGCATATAGCACGCCGGGGGCGTACGCACAGACAACTTCGGTAATTCTGCGCAACCGGCTGAAAGCAGATGGTCGTTGGGGTTACTGTCGGTTCCGTGTTCGCTGCAGAACGTCGCCAGATGATTCTCGAAATGGTGCGTGCCAACGGAGCCGTGTCGCTCCGTGAGCTCGCCCGCGTCGTCCAGACCTCAGAAGTGACCGTGCGGCGCGATGTCCGCGCCCTGGAGGCAGAAGGACTGCTGGACCGCAGACACGGTGGTGCGGTCCTCCCGGGTGGCTTCACCCGCGAGTCGGGGTTCCCCCAGCGCGCTCTGGCCGCGACGGCGGAGAAGACCGCCATCGCGGAGTTCGCGGCCGGCCTGGTCCGGGAGGGCGAGGCCATCGTGGTCGGCGCCGGCACCACGACCCAGGAGCTGGCCCGCCGGCTGGCCCGGGTGCCGGGGCTCACGGTGGTCACCAACTCCCTGCTGGTCGCCCAGGCGCTCGCGCACGCCAACCGCGTGGAGGTGGTGATGACCGGCGGCACCCTGCGCGGCTCCAACTACGCGCTGGTGGGCAGCGGCGCGGAGCAGTCGCTGCTCGGGCTGCGCGTCAGCCGGGCCTTCCTCTCCGGCTCCGGGCTGACCGCCGACCGCGGCCTGTCCACGTCCAACATGCTGGCCGCCAGCGTGGACCGGGCGCTGGTGCGGGCGGCCAGCGACGTGGTGGTGCTGGCCGACCACACCAAGCTCGGTGCCGAGACGGCCTTCCAGACCGTGCCCACGGACTCGATCACGCAGTTGGTCACCGACCAGCCGCCGCCCGAGTGCGAGCGCGCGGGCATGGAGCTGGAGGCGCTGGCCAACCAGGGCGTGCGCATCTCGGTGGTCGGCCCGTGTGCCACGGGTGGCGGCAAGCCGGGTGCCGAGCGCGCCGGTGAGCCGTCGCGGCGCGGGGAGACCCCGGTGCCGCCGCCGCGCGGCGGCGGGCACCCGGGGCTCGGAGCGCCGCCGGCGCTCGGCCAGCGCATGTCGGACCTGGCCCCCTCGCGCCGCCGGTAGCGGCGGCGCGATGCCACGGCCGCCGCTTCCCGGGGGGAAGGCGGCGGCCGGGCCGGGCCTGTCGCGGACGTCCGCGCGGCGGACGGCGCGGCGGGCGCCGGGTCAGTCCTTGATCTCGCAGATGACCGCGCCGGAGGAGACCGAGGCGCCGACCTCCGCCTTGAGGGCGGACACGGTGCCGGAGCGGTGCGCGTTGATCGGCTGCTCCATCTTCATCGCCTCCAGGACGATGACCAGGTCGCCCTCCTCGACCTGCTGGCCCTCCTCCACGGCCACCTTGACGATGGTGCCCTGCATCGGGGAGGCCAGCGAGTCGCCGGTGGCCGCCGCGCCCGCCCGCTTGGCGGGCTTGCGGCGGGCGGGACGCGCCCCGCCCGCGACGGCAGCCCGCGCCAGCGGCATGGCCAGCGTCGCGGGCAGCGAGACCTCCAGGCGCTTGCCGCCGACCTCGACCACGACCGTCTCGCGGACGTCGCCCTCGTCGCCGTCGGAGCCGCCGCTGGGGTCGAACGCCGGGATCTCGTTCTTGAACTCGGTCTCGATCCACCGGGTGTGGACGGAGAACGGCTCCCCCTCGCGGCCGTTGACCTCGGGCGCGAACGCCGGGTCCTTGATGACCACGCGGTGGAACGGCACCACCGTCGCCATGCCCTCCACGCGGAACTCGGCCAGCGCCCGGGCCGCCCGCTCCAGCGCCTGCTTGCGCGTGGCGCCGGTGACGATCAGCTTGGCGAGCAGCGAGTCCCACGCCGGGCCGATGACCGAGCCCGACTCCACGCCCGCGTCCACCCGGACGCCGGGGCCGCTGGGCGGCGCGAAGGTGGTCACGGTGCCGGGCGCGGGCAGGAAGTTCCGCCCGGCGTCCTCGCCGTTGATCCGGAACTCGAAGGAGTGGCCGCGCAGCGGCGGGTCGTCGTACCCCAGCTCCTCGCCCTGGGCGATGCGGAGCTGCTCGCGCACCAGGTCGATGCCCGAGATCTCCTCGGTGACCGGGTGTTCGACCTGGAGGCGGGTGTTGACCTCCAGGAAGGAGATCGTGCCGTCCTGCCCGACGAGGAACTCACAGGTGCCGGCGCCGACATAGCCGGCTTCCTTCAGGATGGCCTTGGAGGCGGTGTAGAGCTGCTTGTTCTGCTCGGGGGTGAGGTAGGGCGCGGGGGCCTCCTCGACGAGCTTCTGGTGGCGGCGCTGCAGCGAACAGTCGCGGGTGGAGACCACCACCACGTTGCCGTGCTGGTCGGCCAGGCACTGGGTCTCCACGTGCCGCGGCCGGTCGAGATACCGCTCGACGAAGCACTCGCCGCGGCCGAAGGCGGCGACGGCCTCCCGGACGGCCGAATCGTAGAGCTCGGGGACCTCTTCGAGGGTGCGCGCGACCTTCAGGCCGCGCCCGCCGCCGCCGAACGCGGCCTTGATGGCGATGGGCAGCCCGTGCTGCTCCGCGAACGCGACCACCTCGTCGGCGCCGGACACCGGGTCCGGGGTGCCGGCGACCAGCGGCGCGCCGGCGCGCTGCGCGATGTGCCGCGCGGCGACCTTGTCGCCCAGTGCGCGGATCGCGTCCGGCGGCGGGCCGATCCAGGTCAGGCCCGCGTCGATGACGGCCTGCGCGAACTCCGCGTTCTCGGAGAGGAATCCATAGCCGGGGTGAACGGCGTCGGCCCCCGCGTCGGCGGCGGCCTTCAGGACCTTCTCGATGTCCAGATAGCTCGCGGCGGGGGTGTCACCGCCCAGCGCGAACGCCTCGTCCGTCGCCCGGACGTGCACCGCGTCCCGGTCCGGCTCGGCGTAGACGGCCACGCTGGGGATGCCGGCGTCCCGGCAAGCCCTTGCGACCCTTACGGCGATTTCGCCGCGGTTGGCGATGAGCACCTTGCGCACGATGACTCCTTCCTTGGAACAAGGCGAGTTTAGGTACTGGCGACACCTCGCAACGAGTCGCCCACAGGGGTGACCTTGCCCACACGGACTGTGAGGGGTACCGCCTCGGTCGGCTGACTTGCCTTGCTGTCCCAAGGTACGCGCCCCGTTGCCGTTTACTTTAGGCAGCCGGGCCGGGTCCGGGTCTGCGGCGGCCTGGCACAGGGTGGCCCAACGGACCTTGTAGGAAAGGCACAATGGCCCAGTGTTCACCTGGGTCGCGAAGCCCACCCGCTGTGGGGGTTGTGAGGAGGCTTACTCGGCAGTAGCGTGCGCCGTGTGAACCGGGGCAGACGAAGTGTGGCCGCGGTGGCGGCAGTGCTGGTGTGGGGAACGGCAGTGGTCCTCGGACTGCTGAACTGGATCCTCGGAATCGCGGCGGACCGGCAGGACATGTCCGTCGGCGGGGTCTCGGCGACGGCGATCAGCGTGTCCTCGTGGGTGGTGGGCGGACTGCAGTCCGCCTTTTTGCTGGTGTGCGGTGTGCTCCTGGTGCGGATGGCGGTGCGGGACCGCGCGCCGCGCCCGGCGGCGCGGGTGGCGCTCGTCTCGGCGGCGGTCCTGCACGCGGTGCTGGGCGCCCTCGCGGTGGGGCTGGTGGGCTGGCCGGCGTTCGCCGGGCTGATGGCGGTGTTCGTCCTGGTGATGCTGGCGCTGAGCCTGTACCCGCCGGCCGACGGCGCGGCGCCCGCGTCAGACCCACAGGTCGGTGATGGCCACCCCGACCCGGGCGAGCAGGTCGCGCAGGAGCGGCAGGGACAGCCCGATGACGTTGCCCGCGTTCCCGTCGATCCCTTCGACGAACGGGGCCGAGCGGCCGTCGAGGGTGAACGCCCCCGCGACGCGCAGGGGTTCGCCGGACGCCACGTACGCGGCGATCTCCTCGTCGGTGGGCCGGCCGAACCTGACCGTCGTTGACGCGGTGGCCGAGGCGCGCGCCGGGGAGCCCGGCGCCGCCGCCGTGTCGATGACGCAGTGACCGGTGTGGAGGACGCCGGACCGGCCGCGCATGGCCTTCCAGCGGGCGACGGCCTCCTCGGCGTCGGCGGGCTTGCCGTGGGCGTGCCCGTCCAGCTCCAGCACCGAGTCGCAGCCGACCACCAGCGCCCCGGCCGCCTCCGGCCGCGCCGCGACGGTCGCCGCCTTGGCCTCGGCCAGCACCCGCGCCAGCTCGGCCGGGGTGTCCGCGCTCAGCGCCTCCTCGTCCACGCCGCTGACGATGACCTCCGGCGCGAGCCCGGCCTGCCGCAACAGCCCGAGCCGGGCGGGGGACTGGGAGGCCAGGACGAGCCGCCGGACCGGGCCGGGCACGGGCGCGGGAACGGGAGCGGAGGAGGACGGCGCGGCGTTCATGCGCGCCAGGGTAACGACCCCCCGCCGCCGGTCCGGCAGGGGGGAAGGGCCGGACCGGGGCCGGAGACCGGCGTGGCGGGGGCCGGTCAGTCGTCCGCCGCCGCGCGGTCGGTGACCGTGATCCTGCCGCGGGCGATGCGGGCCAGCCGGTCGGCCCGGCGGGCCACCGCGCTGTCGTGGGTGACCATGATGAACGTCAGCCCCAGCTCCTTCCACTGCTTCTCCAGCACCTCGATCACCTCGTCGCGGGTGGACTCGTCGAGATTGCCCGTGGGTTCGTCGGCGAGCAGCACCTGGGGCCGCTTGGCCAGCGCGCGGGCGATCGCCACACGCTGCTGCTGGCCGCCGGACAGCTCGCTCGGCAGATGGCCGGCGCGTTCCGCCAGCCCCACCGAGTCGAGCGCCGCGGCGGCCCGCTCGCGGCGCGCGGCGGCTTTGAGGCGGAGCGGGACGAGGGCCGTCTCCACGTTCTCCTGGGCGGTGAGCGTGGGGATCAGGTGGAAGCCCTGGAAGACGAAGCCGATCCGCTCGGCGCGCAGCTTGGTCAGCCGCGCCTCGGAGAGGCGGGAGAGGTCGGTGCCGTCGAGCAGGACGCTGCCCGCCGTGGCCCGGTCCAGCCCGCCGAGGAGTTGCAGCAGCGTGGACTTGCCGCCGCCCGTGGGGCCCTGGATGACCAGCCGGGAGCCGGTGGGCACGGTCAGCGAGACGTCGTCCAGGGCGGCGATGGTGGCCTTGCCGCGCTGGTACCGCTTGGTGACGCCGGTGAGTTCGTACATCGGGATCTCCGGTGGTGGGGTCAGGCGACGCGGCGCAGCGCGTCGGCGGGGCGGAGGCGGGCGGCGCGCCAGGCGGCGAACGCCCCGGCGACGAGGCCGCCGGTGACGGCCAGGACGACGGCGAGGAGGAGCACGCTCACGCTGACCGGGGCGGTGAGGCCGACGTCCAGGCTGTCGGCGGCGGCCTCGCCCATGTCGCGGACGAACCCGCCCCCGCCGCGGCCCCCGCCGGGCGCCTCCGCGGTGGCCGTCGCGCCGCCCAGCTCGGCGGTGAGATCGGGGCGGACGGCGGTGATGGTCCAGGCGGCCAGCAGTCCGAGGCCGAGGCCGAGCGCGCCGCCGAGGAGGCCGGTGGCGAGGGACTCGCCCATCACCTGCCCGGTGATCCGGCCCCGGGTCCAGCCGAGGGCCTTCAGGGTGCCGAACTCCTTGACGCGGCGGCTGACGGCGGAGGAGGCCATCAGACCGGCCACGACGAACGAGACGGCCAGGACGAGGTACGACAGCCACCTGCCGACGCCGTTCGCGAGGTCGGCGGCGGTCGACAGGGAGCCGGACACCTGGTCGGCCAGGTCGTCGGCGGTGGTGACGTCGGCGCCGGCCACCGTATCCGTGATGGCGGCCTCGACCGCGTCCAGCCGCTGGCTGTCGGTGGCCCGCACGTAGATCTCGGTGAGCTTGTCCTCGTTGCCGGACAGTTCCTGGGCCTGGGCGAGCGGGATGTAGACGTCGGCGGCGGCGTCGCCGGAGGTGGCGGCGGCCAGGCCGACGACCTCGAAGTCGCGCTCCCTGAGGGTGACGGTGTCGCCCACGGCCAGGTCCTCGCTCGCCGCGTAGCCGGCGTCCAGGACGGCCACGGCGGCGTCCGCGTCGTCCGCCGCGAGGGCGCGCCCGTCGGTGACCTCGGTGGCGCCGAGCGGCCCGATGCCGGCGGTGGTGACGTCGGCGCCGAAGACGGCGAACTGGTCGACGCCGAAGTCGGCGCCGCCGCCCCCGACCTCCATGCGGCCGGTCCCGCCGCCGGGGGCCTCGCCGGGCGCCGTCTCGCGGGCCTCGCCGGGCTCGAACGAGCCGGAGACGGTCAGGTCGCGCAGCTTCAGCCCGCCGGCGGCGCCGGCCACGCCGTCGAGGCCGGCGATGTCCGCGACCGCGGACTCGTCCAGGGTCTGGAACCCGTCGAGGACGAGCGCGTCACCGCCCTGTTCCTCACCTTCCGCCGCGTCGAACCGGAACCGCGGGGACTGGGGCGCCTCGCCCGCCTCGCCGCCTTGTATCTCCTCCGGGGAGGGCACCGCCTTGCTGACGGTCATGTCCGTGCCCAGGCCGTAGAGCGACTCCAGGACGTCGTCCTGGGCGCGCTGCATGCCGGAGGAGACCGCGTTCACGACGACGACGAGCGCGATGCCGAGCGCGAGACCGGCGGCGATCACGAACTGTGCCTTGCGGCGGCGGCGCAGCTCCCGTCGCAGATAGGTGAAAATCATGCGGCGGACGCTAAGGACGGGCGGTGAGGGTCCGGTGAGGAGTCGATGAGAGCCGCATGAGAATCGCCTCCGGCGGACGGCCGGGCCGCGGTGCGTCACCGGTGCCCGCGGGGACGGGGCGGGCCCGGCCGGACCGTGGGGTCCGGCCGGGCCCGGTGGCCGCGCGGTGTGCGGGGGGTCAGCTCGGCCAGTAGCTGGTGGCCCACGAGCGCGGCCCGGGGGCCGGGACGGCGCGCGGCACGGTCCGCACCGGGTCGGACCACTGGGAGGCGGGGCCGGTGCCGGGCGTCGGGCCCGCCGACGCGGCGGCGGCCCGGGCCTGCATGACCGCGATCGCGGCGGCCAGCTCCTCGGGGGTGGGGTTGCCCCGGACGACCTTGAAAATCACGGAAGACCTCCTTCGGCTTCGGCTTCGGCTCCGGCGGGCTACAGCGGGATGTTGCCGTGCTTCTTCGGCGGGAGCTGCTCCCGCTTGGCCCGCAGCGCGCGCAGCCCGCGCACCACGAAGCGGCGGGTCTGCGCGGGCGTGATGACCGCGTCCACGTAGCCGCGGTCGGCCGCGGTGTACGGGTTGAGCAGCGTGTCCTCGTACTCCTGCGTCAGGCGCGCCCGCTCCGCCTCGCGCTCCTCGTCGGACTCCAGCGCGGCCAGGGTGCGCCGGTGCAGGATGTTCACCGCGCCCTGCGCGCCCATGACCGCGATCTGGGCCGTCGGCCAGGCGAAGTTGAGGTCGGCGCCGAGGTGCTTGGACCCCATCACGTCGTAGGCGCCGCCGAACGCCTTCCTGGTGATCACCGTGATCAACGGCACCGTCGCCTCCGCGTACGCGTAGATGAGCTTGGCCCCGCGCCGGATGATGCCGTTGTACTCCTGGTCGGTGCCCGGGAGGAAGCCCGGGACGTCCACGAACGTCAGCACCGGGATGTTGAACGCGTCGCAGGTCCGCACGAAGCGCGCCGCCTTCTCCGAGGCGTTGATGTCCAGGCAGCCGGCGAACTGCATCGGCTGGTTGGCCACCACGCCCACCGGGTAGCCCTCGACGCGCCCGAAGCCGGTGATGATGTTCGGCGCGAACAGCGCCTGGGTCTCCAGGAACTCCCGGTCGTCCAGGACGTGTTCGATGGCCTCGTGCATGTCGTACGGCTGGTTCGCCGAGTCCGGGACGAGGGTGTCCAGCTCCTCGTCCTCCGGCGAGATCTCCAGGTCCGACTCCTGCGGGAAGGCCGGCGGCTCGGAGAGGTTGTTGGAGGGCAGGTAGGACAGCAGCGCCTTCACGTACTCGAAGGCGTCCTTCTCGTCACCGGCCATGTGGTGCGCCACGCCGGAGAGGGTGTTGTGGGTGCGCGCGCCGCCCAGCTCCTCGAATCCGACGTCCTCGCCGGTGACCGTCTTGATGACGTCCGGGCCGGTGATGAACATGTGCGAGGTCTGGTCGACCATCACGGTGAAGTCGGTGATGGCCGGCGAGTAGACCGCGCCGCCCGCGCAGGGGCCGACGATGACCGAGATCTGCGGGACCACGCCGGAGGCGTGCACGTTCCGCCGGAAGATCTCCGCGAAGAGGCCGAGCGCCGCGACGCCCTCCTGGATCCGCGCGCCGCCGCCGTCGTTGATGCCGATGACCGGACAGCCGGTCTTCAGCGCGAAGTCCATCACCTTGACGATCTTCTCGCCGTAGACCTCGCCCAGCGAGCCGCCGAAGACGGTGAAGTCCTGCGAGTACACCGCGACCGGGCGGCCGTCCACCGTGCCGTAGCCGGTGACGACGCCGTCGCCGTAGGGCCGGTTCTTGTCGATGCCGAAGGCGGTCGCGCGGTGCCGGGCGAACTCGTCCAGCTCGGTGAACGAGCCCTCGTCGAGCAGCAGGTCGATCCGCTCCCGGGCCGTCAGCTTGCCCTTCGCGTGCTGCTTCTCGACGGCCCTGGCCGAGCCCGCGTGTGTGGCCTCCTCCATCCGGCGCCTGAGATCGGCGATTTTGCCCGCGGTGGTGTGGATATCTTCGGCCACGTCTGCGGCTCCTACTCATCCTCGGGTGGCTACCGATCCGTAGGTTAACGGCGTTCGACGTCAACGGGGGTGCGGCGTTGGCCACACCCGTAGGCTGACGCCCATGAGCACTTCGCGCAGCCGCTGGTCCGACCTCGACCGCCCCCCGCTGGACGCGCGGGCGCTGCGGGCCGCCCTGCTGTGGCCGGACGGCCTGTGGACCTCGCTCGACGTCGTGGACGTCACCGGGTCGACCAACGAGGACCTCGCCGAGGCGGCGCGCGCCGGGCGGGCCGAGCCGGGCGCGGTGCTGATCGCCGAGGAGCAGACCAGCGGGCGGGGCCGGCTGGGCAGGACCTGGAGCGCGCCGGCCCGGTCCGGGCTGTTCTTCTCCGTGCTGCTGCGTCCCGAGGAGCGGGTGCCCGCGGCGCGGCTGACCTGGCTGCCGCTGCTGGCCGGCGTCGCCGCCGCCACGGCCCTGTCCCGCGCGGCCGGGGTGGACGCGACGCTGAAGTGGCCCAACGACCTGCTGGTGCCGGTGGACGGCCAGGAGCGGAAGTTCGGCGGCATCCTGGCCGAGCGCGTCGAGGGCGCGGAGGGCGGCGCGGTGGTGCTCGGCATCGGCCTCAACGTCTCGCTGCGCGCCGACGAGCTGCCCGTGCCGCAGGCCGGTTCGCTGCTGCTGGCGGACGCCGTCTCCACCGACCGGGACCCGCTGCTGCGGGCGGTGCTGCGCTCGCTGGCCGAGTGGTACACGCGCTGGATGGGCGCGGGCGGCGACGCGGAGATGGCCGGTCTGCACGCGGCCTACGCCGGGTCTTCGGCCACGCTGGGCCGCCGGGTGCGTGCCGAGCTGCCCGGCGGGGGAGAGGTCAGGGGCGAGGCGGTGGCCGTGGACGGCGAGGGCCGGCTGGTCATCGCGGCGGACGACGGCACGCGGCAGCCGATGGCAGCGGCTGACATCATCCACCTCCGGGCGGCGTGACACACGGCACACTGCCGTAGGGTGGGGCGTTGGAAGCGCGCGGAGGGCGCGGCGGAGCGGAAACGGTAGGGCAGTGCGCAGCGAAGGGAATCCTCCCCTGAAGGCGGGCGATGACCGTGGCCGGGGCTGAGCCGGGCGCGCCGGAGCCGGAGGACGTGACGGGCACCCCGGGCGCCCCCGACCCCGAGGACGACGCGGAGAACATCGCACTGCGCATGGAGCGCCTGATCCTGGGCGCCGACCGGCAGTACACCCCGTTCCAGGCGGCGCGGGCCGCCGGGGTCCCGATGGAGCTGGCCTCCCGCTTCTGGCGGGCGATGGGCTTTCCCGACATCGGCCAGGCGCGGGTGCTGACCGAGGCGGACGTGCTGGCGCTGCGGCGGCTGGCGGGCCTGGTGGAGGCCGGGCTGCTGAGCGAGTCGATGGCGATCCAGGTGGCGCGCTCGACCGGGCAGACGACGGCGCGGCTGGCGGACTGGCAGATCGACTCGTTCCTGGAGGGCCTGACCGAGCCGCCCGAGCCGGGCATGACGCGGACCGAGGTCGCCTACCCGCTGGTCGAGCTGCTGCTGCCGGAGCTGGAGGAGTTCCTCATCTACGTGTGGCGGCGGCAGTTGGCGGCGGCCACCGGGCGGGTGGTGCAGGCGCAGGACGACGACGAGATGGTGGACCGGCGGCTGGCCGTCGGCTTCGCGGATCTCGTCGGGTTCACGCGGCTGACCAGGCGTCTGGAGGAGGAGCAGCTCGGCGAGCTGGTGGAGGCGTTCGAGACGACCGCCGCCGACCTGGTCGCCGCGCAGGGCGGGCGGCTGATCAAGACGCTGGGCGACGAGGTGCT
Organism: Streptomyces sp. URMC 129; assembly: GCF_051386415.1. NCBI lineage: Bacteria > Bacillati > Actinomycetota > Actinomycetes > Kitasatosporales > Streptomycetaceae > Streptomyces > Streptomyces sp. URMC 129. The sequence goes on along the minus strand of NZ_JBPQTQ010000072.1, from coordinate 11,564 downwards.
GTTCGCGGCGGACGACGCCGGGACGGCCGCCGACATCGGGCTGCGGCTGGTCGAGACGCTGGGCGACGACCCGATGATGCCGGAGCTGCGGGTGGGGATCGCGTTCGGCACGGTGACGACGCGGATGGGCGACGTCTTCGGCAACACGGTCAACCTGGCCAGCCGGCTCACCTCGATAGCGCCGAAGGACATGGTGCTGGTGGACGGCGCCATGCGGGACGAGCTGACGTCCGCGGGGCTGGCCCCGCAGTCCGAGAAGGCGGCCGACACGAGCGGCGCCCGCGCCGCGGCCTACCGCTTCGCGCTCCAGCCGCTGTACCAGCGCCCGGTCCGGGGCCTCGGCATCATCGAGCCCTGGCTGCTGACGCGGCGGGGCTGAGCCGGTCCCGTCGGGTCCGGCGCGGGGGGATCAGAGCGCCCACCACAGCACGAGCAGCACGGCCGACAGCAGCAGCGCCGCCGGGAGGGTGATCGCCAGGACGGTCGCGACGGCGGCCCACAGGTCGCGCCGGGCCGCGGCGCGCCGCCGCGCCTCCGCCTCGTTCCCGCCCGCGGGGGGTCCGTCCTGGTCTTGGGCCATGGCTCATCGTAGGCGGCGGCGCGTCGAGCCGTGCCGGCCGTGCCGGGAGTAGTCGAACGACCCACGGCGGGCGGAACGCTCCTAGCCTGGGCGTATGGGTGACGAGATCCGGCTGCGGGCCGTGGCCGAGCTGGCGCGGGCGATCGCCGCCGCGCCCGGCCCGGCCGAGCTCGCGCGGGCCGCCGCCGACGGGGCCCTGGCCGCGCTGGGCGGCTCGTCCGCCGCCCTGGCCGTGTGGGAGCCGGAGCACGGCCGCCCGCGGGTGCTGGCCGAGGCCGGGGAGCGGGCGCCGGGGCCCCCGGCGGAGCCCGTCGCCTTCGGGCCCGGGCGCCGGCCGCGCGAGGGCATATCCGGCGCCCGGCCAGAGCCGGTGGAGAGCGCCGGGCCCTCCGGCGGCCGGCGGCTGGTCGCGCCCGTGCTGGTGGAGGGCCGGGTCTGGGGCGCGCTGTCCGTGGTCCGCGCCCCGGGCGCCGGTGGCTTCGGCCCGGGGGAGCGGGACGTCGCCGCGGCCCTGGCCGCCGTGGTCGCGGCGGGCGTCGTGCAGCAGGAGCGGCTGGCGGAGGCCAGGCGGCTGGCGTTCACCGACCCCCTGACCGGGCTGGCCAACCGGCGCGCGGTGGACGCGCGGCTGGAGGAGGCGCTGGCCGAGCACCGGGCCACCGGGACCGTGGTCAGCCTGGTGGTCTGCGACCTCAACGGCCTGAAGAAGGTCAACGACACCTACGGCCACGCCACCGGGGACCGGCTGCTGGAGCGGTTCGGCACCGTGCTGTCGCTGTGCGGGGCCGCCGTGCCGGGGGCGCTGGCGGCGCGGCTGGGGGGCGACGAGTTCTGCCTGGTCGCCGTGGGCGCCGGGGCGGCGGAGGTGGAGCGGGCCGCCGGGGAGGTCTGCCGCCGCGCCAGGGAGCTGGACCTGGGCGAGGGGGTGGCGTGCGGGGTGGCCTCGACGGGGGAGGACATCGGTCCGCTGCGGTCGGCGCGCCGCCTGTTCCGGCTGGCCGACGCCGCCCAGTACCGGGCGAAGGCCGCGCGCTCCCCGGTGCCGGTGGTCGCCGGGCGGCACGACGCGGTGGTCGCGCTCGCGGACGCGCCCCCCGCGCGGCAGGGCGCCGAGCGCCGCCGCTTCCGGGGCAGGTCCCCCGGGGAGTGACCGGCCGCTACTGGTCCCGCTGCTGGTCGGCCCCGGACCCGGACTGCTCGACGGGGATGACGCCCCCGGTGCCCGTGCCGTGGTCGGCGTCGCCGTAGGCGGACGGCATCAGCCAGACGGCGCAGAGCGCGCCGGTCGCCACCAGCAGGCTGATCAGCGTGCGGCGGTTGGCCGTGCGGGGGTGACGGTCCACTGAGCGCTCCGGGTGTGCTGCGTATCGGCGGCGTGGAGTGCGATGTTACGGGCGGGTGCGGGTCGCGGGGAAGGGGCGGACCCCGGGCGCCTTACTCTCCCGGTCATGACTGATGAACTGAGCGACGAGGTGCGGCACGTCCGGGTCCGCGTCGAGATGGTGCTCGAAGTGGCGGAGCCCGACGAGCTGATCCGGGCGGCCTGGGCCCGCATCGAGGGCGACGAGCTGATGCCGCCCGAGGAGCGCGACCAGGCCGCGCAGGCCGTCTCGCGGGACGAGGCGGAGGCCGTGGCGTATCTCATCGACCCGATCGACCTGGTCAGCGAGGTGCCCGGAGTCGTTCTCGCGCAGGCGTCGTGGAGCAGCGAGCTGGCCGACTACGATCCGGAGGACAGGTGGGACGGTGACGACGAGGACGACTGACCCACGATATCGAACGTGTGAGCTATTGCACGGACTATCCTACAGTGGAACCGGCTGCCGCCGATTCGCGTTCTCCTCCTTGTGTCCGCGGGGGGATGCGGCAGCGGGGACGGAGTTTTCTATCTGATGAGGGACGGGATGCGGCGCAAGGGCCTGAGTGCGGCGGCGGCGCTGCTCTGCGGAGTGCTGACACTGTCGGCCTGCAGCGGTGGCGGCGGGGACGACTCTTCCGGGAACGGCGGTGGTGACGGCAACGAGCAGACGGACGCCGACCGCGCCGCGGAGGACGCGAACACGTCGACGGCGGTGATATCCATCACCCCGGAGGACGCCGCGGACAACGTCGGCATAAACGACGACGTCGAGGTCACCGTCGAGGACGGCACGCTCGACGAGGTCGTCATGACGGCCGTCGAGAGCGGCACCGAGATCACGGGCACGATGTCCGAGGACGCCACGAGCTGGCGCCCCGACGTCCAGCTCGAACGGGCCACCCAGTACGAGCTGACGGTCCAGGCCAGCGACAGCGAGGGCCGGGAGGCGCACGAGAGCGCCACGTTCACGACGGTGTCGCCGGAGAACAGCTTCATCGGCTACTTCACGCCCGAGGAGGGCGTGACCGTCGGCGTCGGCATGCCGGTCTCCCTCAACTTCGACAAGCCGATCACCAACCGGGCCGAGGTCGAGGCGGCGGTCGAGATCAACTCGACCAGCGGCCAGGAGGTCGTGGGGCACTGGTTCAGCGACACGCGCCTGGACTTCCGGCCCGAGGACTTCTGGGAGGCCAACTCCGAGGTCACCGTCGAGCTGAACTTCGACGGCATCGAGGGCGCGCCCGGCGTCACCGGCGTGCAGGACCGCACGTTCAGCTTCGACATCGGCCGCAGCCAGATCAGCACGGTCGACGTGGAGACCAAGCAGATGGAGGTCGTCCGCGACGGCGAGACGATCCGCACCATCCCGGTCTCGGCGGGCAGCGAGGAGACCCCGACCTACAACGGGATGATGGTCATCTCCGAGAAGCTGGAGGAGACCCGGATGAACGGCGCCACCGTCGGCTTCACGGACGACGACGGCGAGGGCGAGTACGACATCCCGGACGTGCCGCACGCCATGCGGCTGTCCACCTCCGGCACGTTCGTCCACGGCAACTACTGGGCGCCGCGCAGCGTCTTCGGCAGCAGCAACACCAGCCACGGATGCATCGGCCTCGCCGACGCCCAGGGCGCGGACGACCCCGGGCAGGACGGCGCGTGGTTCTTCGAGGAGTCGCTGATCGGCGACGTGATCATCGTGGAGAACTCCCCGGACCGCGAGATCCAGCCGGACAACGGGCTCAACGGCTGGAACATGAGCTGGGCCGACTGGCAGGCCGGCAGCGCCCTCTGACGCACCGGCCGGGTCCCGGCCGGGGCCACGGCACCCGCGAGGCGCCACCGCACGCACCGTGCGGTGGCGCCTCGCCGCGTTCCGCCGCATGCCCACCCGGCGCGGTCCCGCGGGCAGCGCCGCCGTACTGTCACCCCTGTGACGACGACCCTCATCCCGTTCGACGGCCACCGGCCGGAGCTGGCCCCCGGCGCCTGGGTGGCGCCCACCGCGACCGCGATCGGCGCCGTGCGCCTCGGCCCGGACGCCTCCCTGTGGTACGGCGCGGTGGTGCGCGCCGACGCCGAGCACATCGAGATCGGTGCCGGCAGCAACGTCCAGGACGGCTGCGTCCTCCACGCCGACCCGGGATACCCCGCGATCGTCGGCGCGGGCGTCTCCATCGGTCACCGGGCGGTCGTCCACGGCTGCGCGGTCGAGGACGACGTGCTCGTCGGCATGGGCGCCGTGATCCTCAACGGCGCCCACATCGGCCGCGGTTCGCTCATCGCCGCCGGCGCCGTGGTGCTGGAGGGCACCCGGGTCCCGCCCGGCTCGCTGGTGGCCGGGGTGCCGGGCAAGGTCCGCCGGGAGCTGAGCGAGGAGGAGACCGCGCTGATCCGGCTCAACGCCGACCACTACCGGCAGCTGGCCCGGCGCCACGCGGCGATCCCGGCGGCCGGGACCGCGGATCAGCCGCCGAGGTAGAAGCGGACGGTGGTGCCGTCGGGGCCGGTGTGGACGCGGGTCAGGTCGGCCACGCAGTGCACCAGCAGCAGGCCCCGGCCGCCGATCTGCTCCGGGGCGGGCGGCCGGCGCCCGGCCAGCGGGTCCTTGATCTCGCCCCGGTCGCTGACCTCGCACACCACCTGGCGCCCCTCGGCCCAGATCCGCAGCGTGCCCGTGCCGCCGCCGTGCACCACGCTGTTGGTCGTCAGCTCGGCCACGGCCAGGGCCAGATCCTCCAGCCGCTCCCCGGCCAGTCCGTGCCCGGCGGCCAGCCCGGTCGCGAAGTGCCGCGCGTCGGGCAGCCCTTCGGCGTCGAAGGAGAACACGGCGGCCCGCTCCGGGGCCGTCAGCGGCTCGTTGTAGAGGGCGACGATCCGGTCCGGCGCGTAGGCGTCGCTGGTGCCGCCGACGCCGTCCTCGATGACGACGGGGTGCGTGGCGCGGGCGTCCGCGACGACCCGCGGGTCGAGCCGGACCACGTCGTACGGGCAGAGCACGGTGACGGTCCGGCCGGTGAACGCGTGGTTGATCAGCGCCTCGTGCTGGGCGCAGGCCGGGTACTCCGTCCCGGAACGGCCCGCCCAGATCGGCTCCCCGATGATCCGCACCCGCCGCTCGCCGGGGTGCGCGTCGGCGAAGGCGCGCAGCACGCGCGGGATGATCCGGCCCGGGTTCCGCCCGGCCTCGGTCATGTCCAGCAGCCGGACGCGGCGGGCGTCGTCGCCCAGCTCGGCGCGGAGCAGCGACAGGTTCTCCCCCGGGACGGCGACGGCCACGGGCTCGTCCGCGGCCAGGCCCTCCAGGACGAAGGGGACCGTGCCCGCCAGGTAGTCGCGCTGATCGCGGTAGAACAGCGCCGGGTGCACGAACGGCTCGGCGTCGGCCGGCATGGTCATCACCCCCTCACCTCGATCGCCGTCAGGTCGGGCCAGAAGATCCCCAGCGCCCGCCGCAGCGAGGACGGCGGCCGGTCGACGACGATACGCCGCCCGGTGCCGAGCCGCCGCGCGGCGGCGGCCAGCTCGGAGGCCGCGGTCACATCGGTGAACGTGACCGCGGACAGCTCCAGGTAGACGTCGTCACCCTGACCGGTCAGGTGCCGCAGCGTGTCCCGCCACTCCGCCCGCGCGAGCAGGCCGATCTCGCCCGCCGCCCGGGCACCGACGCGGTCGGTCAGCGGAACGATCACGAGCGCTCCGTTCATCCGGCCGATCACCTCCCGCCCACCATGTCATACCCCCTCGATTCCCTTTCAGCTCCCCCGTATCCAGGGGTGCACCGCCGTCACCGCCTCCGTTCGGGCTCCGTTTGGGCGGGGGGCACCGGGTCATACGAGCGTGAGAGTACCCCCGACGGGGAACGCCTGCGTAAGGAGAAAGAGCCTATGAACTGCACGAGATGCGGGGCTCCGGTCATCCAGGGGCCACGGGGTGACTGGAGCTGCAACAACTGCGGGAACGCGGGATGACCACCCTCTCCGCAGGACATCCGCGAAATTCGTAGCATGCATTCCGGATCACAGGGCAGAAGCCGGTCTAGCGCAGACAGCAGCAGAGTGGAGGGAGAGGGCCCGTGAACAGCACGACCGTGACGGTCTCGGCCAAGCCCGGTAACCGGAGCACCACCGAGGTGCCCCTGCCCCACGTCCCGGACGCCGGAAAGATCGCGCCCAGGGACGCCAGGGAGCTGACCAAGCTGTTCCTGAGCCGCCTGTCCGTCCTGGAGGAGGGCACGCGCGAATACCAGTACGCCCGGAACACACTGATCGAGATCAACCTGTCCCTGGTCAACTTCGTCGCGAGCCGCTTCCGGAACCGCGCCGAGCAGATGGAGGACATCCTCCAGGTGGGCACGATCGGCCTGATCAAGGCGATCGACCGGTTCGACCTGTCCCGCGAGGTCGAGTTCACCAGCTTCGCCGTGCCCTACATCAGCGGCGAGATCAAGCGGTTCTTCCGGGACACGAGCTGGGCCGTGCACGTGCCGCGGCGCCTCCAGGAGTTGCGCGTCGACATGGCCAAGGCCACCGACGAACTGTCCAGCCGCCTCGGCCGGCTGCCCACCACCAAGGAGCTGGCCGACATCCTCGACCTGACCCAGGAGGAAGTCGTCGAGGCGCAGATGGCCTGCAACGGCTACACCGCCAGCTCCCTCGACGCGCCCGGCGGCGACGAGAGCGGCGGCTCCTCGGAGACGGCCCGGCCGTGGGCCGAGCGGCTGGGCAGCGTGGACGCGGACCTGGAGAAGATCGAGAACCTGCAGTCCCTGAAGCCGTTCCTGCGCAAGCTCGGCGAACGCGACCGGCGGATCCTGCGGATGCGGTTCGGCGAGGAGCTGACCCAGGCCCAGATCGCGGCGGAGCTGGGCATTTCCCAGATGCACGTCTCCCGGCTGCTGAGCCGGATCCTGACCCGCATGCGGGAGCACCTGCTGTCGCAGCACTGAGGCGTGTTTGAATGCGGGAGCCGTGGGGCGCGTGCTCCCGCCGCGACCGGACGTCGCGACGGAAGGAGACCCCGCCTGACACGGCGCGGCCCGTGCGGACGGGCCGTGGGCACCGAGGGGGTGCCCTCGGGGACGGGGGAGGCGTGAGGCGGCGTGCGGTATCGCACTCTGGGACAGGACGGCCCGACGGTGTCGGTGCTCGGCTTCGGCGCCATGACGCTGGCGCCGGGACTCTACGACGAGGTGACGGAGAAGGAGGCGGAGACCGCGCTGCTCGCCGCGGTGGACGCCGGTGTGACCCTGATCGACACGGCCGACATCTACGGTGACGGCCACAGCGAGCGGCTGATCGGCCGGGTGCTGGGCCGGCGGCGCGAGGAGATCGTGCTGGCCACCAAGTTCGGCGGGAACGCGGGGCCGGACGGCCGGCTGGTCCCCGGCCTCGGGCGGCCGGAGTACGCGCGCCGCGCGCTCGACGCCAGCCTGGCCCGGCTGGGCACCGACCGCGTCGACGTGTACTACCTGCACCGGCTCGACCCGGCCACGCCGGTCGAGGACACGGTCGGCGCGCTCGCGGAGCTGGTCGCGGCGGGCAAGGTCGGGCACATCGGGCTGTCGGAGGTGTCCGCGGCCACGCTGCGGCGGGCGCGGGCCGTGCATCCGGTGGCGGCCGTCCAGTCCGAGTACTCGCTCTTCAGCCGCGACCCCGAGGACGACGTGCTGCCGGCCTGCCGCGCGACGGGCACCGCGTTCGTCGCCTACAGCCCGCTCGGCCGGGGCCTGCTCGGCGGCACGGTCCGCGGCGCGGGCGACCTCGGCCCCCGCGACTGGCGGCGCGGCAACCCCCGCTTCCAGGAGGGGAATCTCGACCGCAACGTGTCCCTGGTCGACGCCCTGGCCACGCTCGCCGCGGCGTCCGGCGTCACCACGGCCCAGCTCGCGCTGGCCTGGCTGCTGCGCCGCGGCACCGTCCCGATCCCGGGCACCCGCCGCGCCGCCAACGCCCGCGCCAACGCGGCGGCGGCCGGCCTCGCCCTGGACGACGAGGTGTTCGCGCGGCTGGAGGCCCTGGTCCCGCGCGGCGCCGCGGCCGGGCGGAAGGCGGACGACGCCTATCTGGAGAACATCGACGGCGGCGGTTCGTAAGTCCCGGGGCGCCGCGCCGCTGTTCCCCGAAACGTGGGGGCGCGGCAGGCGGCGCTCCACTCCGGCGTCACCGCCGCCCGCGATCGTGTCAGCCCGTCACGTACCACCAGCACACGACGGGCAGGTACACCGATGGATCTCACCAGACGCCGTCTCCTCGGCGGCACGGGCGCCGGAGCCGCGGCGCTCGGGCTGCACGCCGCCGGGCTCACTTCCGGGACCGCCTGGGCCGACCCCCGTTTCCCGGACGACCCCTTCCGCCTCGGCGTCGCCTCCGGCGACCCCCACCCCGACGGCGTCGTCCTGTGGACGCGCCTGGCGCCCGACCCGCTCGCGCTGGACGGGCGCGGCGGCATGCCCGGGCGGCGGGTCACCGTCCAGTGGCAGATCGCCCACGACGAGCGCTTCCAGCGCGTCGTCCGCCAGGGCACCGCGTACGCCGTGCCCGAACTCGCCCACTCCGTCCACGTCGAGGTGACGGGCCTGGAGCCCGGCCGCGACTACTTCTACCGCTTCCGCGCCGGGGGCGTCCTCAGCCCGGCCGGCCGCACCCGCACCGCCCCGCACGCGCGTACCAGGACGGACCTCGCGTTCGCCTTCGCGTCCTGCCAGTGCTGGTACGAGGGCTTCTACACGGCGTACCGGCACATGGCCGCCGAGGACCTCGACTTCGTGGTCCACCTCGGGGACTACCTGTACGAGTACGGCGTCGGCGCCACCGCCGGGGTGCGCGGGATGAGCCTGGACGCCTCGTTCCAGCGCGAGACGTACACGCTGTCCGAGTACCGCAACCGGCATGCCCTGACCCGTATGGACACCGATCTCCAGGCCGCCCACCTGGCGTTCCCCTGGGTGCTGACCTGGGACGACCACGAGGTCGAGAACAACTGGGCCGGGGACATCGCGCAGCTCGACAGCGACGGCTTCCCCGACGGCGACGCGACCGCCTTCCGGGCCCGCAAGGCCGCCGCGTTCCAGGCGTACTACGAGCACCTGCCGCTGCGCCTGCCGCAGAAGCCCGACGGCTCGGACGTCCGCATGTACCGGCGGCTGGGCTTCGGGCGGACCCTCGACCTGCACGTGCTCGACACCCGCTCGTACCGCGACGACCAGGTCTGCGGCGACGGCACCAAGCCGGGCTGCGACACCGAGCGCTCCGACCCCGCCCGCACCATGCTGGGCGCGGAGCAGGAGCGGTGGCTGCTCGACGGCGCGGCCCGCTCCGGCGCGACGTGGAACGTGCTGGCCAACCAGACCCTGGTCGCCCAGGTCGACCAGAACGCGGACCCGGCCGTGGTCTCCTCCGGGCTGGACATGTGGGACGGCTACACCGCCGCCCGCGACCGCCTCCTGACGGGCCTGCACGAGCGCGGCGCCGCCAACCCGGTCGTGGTGACCGGCGACATCCACCGCAGCGTGGTCGCGGACCTCAAGCTGGACTTCGCCGACGCGTCCTCGCCGGTGGTCGCCACCGAGTTCGCCGGCACCTCGATCAGCTCCGGCCGTGACGGCGCGGCGATGGACAAGGTGGGCCGCGACTGGCTGGCCCCCGGGGTCAACCCGCACCTGAAGTGGCACAACGCGCAGCGCGGTTACACGGTCCTGCGGCTGACCGCCGACGACCTGCGCGCCGACTACCGCGTCGTGCCCTACGTCACCACGCCCGGCGCGCCCGTCGAGACGGCGGGCCGCTTCGTCGTGGAACGGGACCGGCCCGGCGCGCAGCCCGCCTGAGCGCGACCCGGACCCCTGTCGGAGCGCCGCCGGTACGCGCCGGTGGCGCTCCCCCGTCCGTGTGATGGTAGGCGAGCCTCCACCATTATCGTCCGATAGGCGGCCATTGTGGCGGCCCGTCAGCTCTCCGTGATCACGCGCACAGACGGGCAGGTTCTTCGATGGATCTCACCAGACGCCGACTTCTCAGCACCGCCGGCGCCGGGGCGGCGACACTCGGTCTCTACGCCGCCGGATTCAGCTCCGGTACCGCCTGGGCGGCCCCCCGGTTCGCCGCCGACCCGTTCAGCCTGGGCGTCGCCTCGGGCGACCCGCTGCCCGACGGGGTCGTGCTGTGGACGCGCCTGGCGCCCGACCCGCTCGCCGTCGACGGGCTGGGCGGCATGCCGCAGCAATCGGTCACCGTCGAGTGGGAGATCGCCCGCGACGAGGCGTTCTCCGACGTCGTCCAGCGCGGCGAGACCTCCGCCGTCCCGGAGCTGGCGCACTCCGTCCACGTCGAGGTGAGCGGGCTGGAGCCGCGCCACGACTACTTCTACCGCTTCCGCGCGGGCAGCGACATCAGCCCGGTCGGCCGGACCAGGACCGCGCCCGACCCGCAGGAGGCCGACGCGGCGGCCGGGCTGTCGTTCGCCTTCGCGTCCTGCCAGTGCTGGTACGAGGGCTTCTACACGGCGTACCGGCACATGGCCGCCGAGGACCTCGACTTCGTGGTCCACCTCGGGGACTACCTCTACGAGTACGGCGTCGGGCCGACCGGCGGCGTCCGGGGCATCAGCCTGGACGCCTCGTTCCAGCGCGAGACGTACACGCTGTCCGAGTACCGCAACCGGCACGCCCTCACCCGTATGGACACCGACCTCCAGGCCGCCCACCTGGCGTTCCCCTGGGTGCTGACCTGGGACGACCACGAGGTGGAGAACAACTGGGCCGGGGACATCGCGCAGCTCGACAGCGACGGCTTCCCCGACAGCGACGTGGACGAGTTCCGGGCCCGCAAGGCCGCCGCGTTCCAGGCGTACTACGAGCACCTGCCGCTGCGCCTGCCGCAGAAGCCGGAGGGCGCCGAGGTCGCCATGTACCGGCGGCTGCGCTTCGGCCGGCTGATGGAGCTGCACGTGCTGGACACCCGCATGTACCGCGACGACCAGGCGTGCGGCGGCGGCACCGAGTCCGGCTGCGACGCCGAGCGCTCCGACCCCTCGCGCACGATCCTCGGCGACACCCAGGAGCGCTGGCTCCTCGACGGCGCCGCGGCCACGGACGCGAGCTGGAACGTGCTGGCCAACCAGACCCTCATCGCCCAGGTCGACCAGGACCCCGACCCCGATGTCGTCCTCTCCGGGCTGGACATGTGGGACGGCTACACCGCCGCCCGCGACCGCCTCCTGACGGGCCTGTACGAGAGCGGCGCCAACAACCCCGTCGTGCTGACCGGCGACATCCACCGCAGCGTCGTCGCGGACCTCAAGCTGGACTTCGCCGACGAGTCCTCCCCGGTGGTCGCCACCGAGTTCGCGGGCACCTCGATCAGCTCGGGCGGCGACGGCGCGGCGATGGACGACAAGGGCTACGACTGGATGGCCGCCGGGGTCAACCCGCACCTGAAGTGGCACAACTCGCAGCGCGGTTACACGGTCGTGCGGCTCACCCACGAGGAACTGCGCGCCGACTACCGCGTCGTGCCCTATGTCACCAGCACCGGCGCCGGTGTCCAGACGGCCGCCGGGGGCAGCAACCGGGCCAGGTCGGCGGTGAGTTCGGGATCGTCGAGCAGGGCGCGCCGGACGCGGGCG
>NZ_JBPQTQ010000071.1:0-31093 GCF_051386415.1 Streptomyces sp. URMC 129 | reverse complement strand
GTCTTCCCCACGGCAGCCCCCGACCCCCCGCTGGGCGTGGCATCGCCGCCCTTCGCCGCCCATGACGTCCACCTGCCGGACGGCAGCCTGCTGGTCCTCTACACCGACGGCCTGGTCGAGGTCCCCGGCCAGGACATCGAGGACGGCATGACCCGCCTGACCCGGACCCTGACCACGGCCCTGCGCGAGACCGCGGAGCCGGAGTCGCTGTGCGACACGGTGACGCGCACCCTGCTCCCCGCCGACCGCTCCCTCCCCGACGACACCGCCCTCCTGATCGCCCGCACCCACGCCCTCCACCCGGACGCCGTCGCGGTCTGGCCCCTCCCGGAGGACCCGGTCGCCGCGTCCCGGGCCCGTCGGCACATCCGCGACCAACTGGCCGCCTGGGACCTGGGGGAGCTGGAGACCACGACCGCACTGATCGCCAGCGAACTGGTCGGCAACGTCATCCGCCACGCCACCGGCCCCGTGGCCCTGCGCCTGCTGCGCAGCCGCACCCTGATCTGCGAAGTCTCCGACGGCAGCCTCACCACCCCCCACATCCGCCACCCCTCCACCCTCGACGAAAGCGGCCGCGGCCTCCAACTGATCGCCGCCGTGTCCCAACGCTGGGGCACCCGCTACACGACAACCGGCAAACACATCTGGACCGAACAGCCCATCCCCGGCTAGCCCCCGAAGTGGCGTGCCGTGGCTGCTCGGCGAGGACAGGGACGCATCGGAGCCCGGCCCGATGAGCCGCTGAACCCGGATCCGGTGCGCGACAACGGAACAGAGCCCGGAAACACCGATCCCGGGATCGCGGCCGTGGGACTTGCCGAACGGCAGGCGCGCGACCAGCGGTTGCGGGTGCGTACCACCTGCTGCCGATCGCCTCCGGCACACGGGGGCCGTTCCGGACGCCCTGGGCCGACCGCTCCGCCACTCGCCCCGCGGAACGAGACACGCTCGTCCGCAGGGCCGGGGCCGGTGTGCCGCCGGGTCAGCTCGTCGCGCGGACGGCGTCGAGGATCAGGCCGGCGACCTGCTTCGGCCGGGAGACGGCGACGGCGTGCGAGGCGCCGTCGAGTTCGAGGACGGTGGCCCCGGCCCGCTCCGCCCCGAAGCGCTGCACCTCGGGGTCGATCGCCCGGTCCGCTCCGGCCACGAGCGCCCAGGAGGGTTTGGTCCGCCACGAGGCCGCGGCGGCCGGCTCGGTGAAGGCCGCGGCGGCGAGCGGGCGCTGGGCCACCGCCAGGACCGCGGTGACGTCCGTGGGCACATCGGCGGCGAAGATCGAGGGGAAGGCGTCCTGGGCGATGGTCACCTCGACGGCGGGGTCGGCACCGGCGACCGGGTACGTCCACTGCTTCAGGCTGCTCGCCAGCGGGGAGTCGGGGAAGCGGCCCTGCAACTCGCCGAGGCTCTCGCCCTCTTCGAGGACGTAGGCCGCGACGTAGACGAGGCCGACGACGTTGTCCGTGGTGCCGGCGACGGTGATGAGCGCACCGCCGTAGGAGTGCCCGACCAGCACGACGGGCCCGTCGATCTGGGCGGCCACGGAGGCGACGTACGCGGCGTCGGAGGCCAGTCCGCGCAGCGGGTTCGGCGGAGCCATCGCGGGAACGCCCTGGCTCTGCAGCTCGGCGATGACCCCCGCCCAGCTGGCCGCGTCGGCGAAGGCACCATGGACGAGGACGACGGTGGGGATGGCGGCGGAAGGGGCGGCGGAGGTCGTCATGACCGGGTTCTCCTCGGTGTCGGCGGTGTACGGGGCGGCGTGTCGGCGCTCCGCACACCGCCGCACGCCACGCTAGGGCCCCGGGATGGAGGTGCCTTGACGGCGAGCGCACCACCGCTGTCCTCACCGGGCACGCCGGAATTCCGGGCTTTGCGATGCGGCCCGGGCGTGCCATTCCGTGGGGGACATGCCGTAGGCGTCCCGGAAGGCACGGCTGAAGTGCGAGGGGCTGCTGAAGCCCCAGCGGTGCGCCACCGCGGCCACGGCGATCGTCCGGTTCGCCGTCCGTCCCAGCTCTTGCCGGCAGGCTTCGAGCCTGCGCCGCCGCACCCACCGGCTCACCGTGGTGCCGTCGTTCTGGAAGAGCTTGTGCAGGTAGCGGACGGAAATGCGGTGCGCGCGGGCGATCGATTCCGGTGACAGGTCCGGGTCCGTCAGATGCTCGTCGATGAACGTCCGGATCCGGGCCAGCGTCTCGGTGCCGGCCGTCGACGTGTCCGTTGTCCGCTCCGCCGCCTCCTCTTCCGTCTCCGCGAGGCGAAGCTCCATGACGAGGGTGGCGAGGAGATCCACGAGACTGCGGACGAGCCGGTCGCCGATCCCGGGTCGGCGGAACTCCGCCTCGGTGGCGAGCACGGACAGCAGGCCCGACACCAGGGCGCCCAGGCCCTCGCCGCCCCGCACGGGCACCCCCACGACGCGGTCGAGGTCTGCCTCCGGCACGCCGACGTAGCAGCGGGGCAGGCGGAAAAGCGTCATCCGGCAGTCGTCGCCGGGCCGCAGGACGTGACGCCGGGCCGGATCACAGAAGACCAGGTCACCCGGCTCCAGGAAAACCTCGGACCCGTCGCGGAGAATCCCCAGCGACCCACGGACGTGCAGGCCCAGATACAGATGCTGGTCGTTCTCCTCGTCCGGCATCCGGGAAACGATCCGGAGGTACCCGGAACCCGCGGGTTGCGGGGTATCGGATCCACGGGGAACGGTCGCCGGCGCAAGAGCCTGGGCGCTCATGTGCGACCGTGCCGGAGGCGGAGCGGAATCGCCGGCACCGCCCGCCGTGGGGGCGGGAAAGGCCCGGGCGGCCGGGCGAGGAGCGTGCCGGCTCGCAGGGACCATCCGGACCAGCGGGTCCTTGATTTCCACGGCCCGGCCGAAGTCCTCCGCGAGTTCGTCGGCGAGTGCCGGGAGTGCCTCACCGCCGGGGCGGGCCCGCGGGAGCCGTTCGGTCATCGGAGCACTCCCCTCAGGCATGCGGCGCCGGCCCGTGGGCGTCGCGCCACTCGCTGGGCGACATCCCGTAGGCGGACCGGAAGGCCCGGCTGAAGTGGGCGGCGCTGGCGAAACCCCACCGGTGCGCCACCGCGGCGATGGTGAGGCCCGTGGCCCTCCGGTGAGACAGGTCCCGCAGGCACGCTTCCAGGCGGCGGCTCTGGATCCACCGGCTGACCGTGGCGTCCTCGCCCTCGAAAAGCTTGTGCAGGTACCGCACGGAGATGTGGTGGGCCTGGGCGACGGTGCGCGGGGTCAGGTCCGGATCCGCGAGGTGGCGGCCGATGAAGGCCCGGATCCGCAGCAGCATCGCCGCGTCGCCGCTCGGCGTCCCCGCGGAGGTCCTGCCGAGTCGCTCATCGGCCAGGACGGTCAGCAGGTCCACGACGTTGCGGCCGATCACCTCGCCGGTGTGCGGGCGGTACGTTCCCGCGGTGTCCGCGAGCCGTGTCAGGAAGGTGGCCAGCAGCCCGCCGAGTGCCGTGCCGCGGCGGAGGGGGGACGCGGTGATCTGCCGCAGGTCCGACTCGCTCAGGCCCAGCATCTGCCGGGGCAGGACGAGGGACTTCGTCCGGAACGGCTCCGGCAGGGTCAGGCGGACGGGGCGCGCCATGTCGTAGACGAAGACATCCCCCGGCCGCAGGGCCACGTCGCGGCCGTCCTGCTGGAGCCGGGCGACCCCGTGGCTCAGCAGCTTCACGACCACGTACGCGTCCTCGTCACCGCGGGCGATGAGCCGCCGGGTGCGCACGGCCCGCAGGGGGTCCCCGTCCACCGTGATGACCCGGAGCCGCCCGAGCGCGGCCGTGCGGATCGTGCCGGAGCGCACCTCCGCGGGGACGGCCATGTCCACCGCGCCGAACGTCCGGGACAACGCCTCGCGCCAGGACGCCCGCCGCCGGTGGGCGGGCACCGAGGCGGTGGTGAAGACGGTGCCGGGAACGCCTCCTTCCTCGGATCTCTCCTCGCGTATTTCCTCACGTACGCCCTCGCGCACCGGTGTCACTGGCGTCATGACCTCCGCCTTCCGACAGCTTTGCGCCCATCGTGGCGGTCCGCCGCCGCCCGC
The DNA here is from genome assembly GCF_051386415.1 of Streptomyces sp. URMC 129. Lineage (NCBI taxonomy): Bacteria > Bacillati > Actinomycetota > Actinomycetes > Kitasatosporales > Streptomycetaceae > Streptomyces > Streptomyces sp. URMC 129. The sequence continues at coordinate 27,029 of NZ_JBPQTQ010000071.1, read as the reverse complement.
GCATCGCACGGATCGTCGGGCCGGGCGGCCCCGTCGTGGGATACCGCGCGGTCACTCTCCGCGGTCGCGGGTCATCGCCTCGCGGGCCAGCTCCACGCGCGAGGTGATGCCGAGCTTGGTGAAGGCACGCCGCAGGTGTGAGCTCACCGTGTGCGGCGAGAGGGCGAGGCGGTCCGCGACCTGCCGATTCGTAAGACCCTGCGCCACGAGCCGCACCACCCCCACCTCCGAGACGGTCAGCTCCGGCCACCCCGGCACGGCCCGCGTGGAGGCGGGCCGCCGCCGGACTCCCGCGGCCCGCAGGCGGCGGCGCACCCGCGCGGCGTCCCGCTCGGCGCCCGCCTCCGTGTAGAGGGCGAGCGCCGCGTCGAGGTGCGGCACGGCCTCGAAGGCCCGGACACCGACCAGCGCGCGTCCGGCGTCCTCCAGGGCGGACGCCCGGGCGAGGAGCCGGGGGGAGCCCTCGTACCGGCGGACCGCGCGCAGGAGGTGATCGAGGTCGTTGTCGAGGAGCCCCCGGGCGTGCGCGGCCACGGCTGCCAGGACCGGGAACCCGGGGTTGAGCCGGGCGCGGCGCTCCGCCACGGCGACCGCCCGTGCGGCGTGTTCATGCGCACCGGCCCGTAGTGCCATGCGGACCAGGACGGGCGCGTCGGCGGGATCGTCCGGGACGGCGAGTGCGGGTCGCTCCTCCTGGAGCGCCACCACCGCCTCGTCGAGTGCCGCCACGGCCTCGGCCGACCGGCCCTCGGAGTCCGCCACCAGGGCCGCCAGCCAGGACCCCACGCCGCGGACGAGCGGCGCGTCGTCGCTCAGCATCCGCTTCGCCTCGCCCGCGTAGGCCCGCACCGCCTCCTGGTCGCCCGTGTGGAGGGCGACGCGCACCAGCGTGTACAGGAGCGTCGTGTCCGCGAAGTTGCTCATGCCGAGTTCGTCGGCCATCGCCCACGCGGCTTCCGCCTCGGCCCGGGCGTCCGCCAGCCGCCCCGCGTCCAGGAGCACGCGCGAGCGGTTCATCAGCCACAGCTGCATGGCCGCGGCCTGCCCCTGCTGCCGGGCGTCCCGAAGGCCGGCCCCGGATTCCGCGAGCGCCTCGGAAGACCGGCCCGCCGCGTTGAGCAGGAAGCTCTTCCAGAGGGCCTCCGGCACCCACAGCGAGGGAGCGATGCCGAGGCCGGCGGCCAGGGCCACGGCCCCGTCCGCCAGTTCGAACGCCGCGTCCCAGTCCATCCAATAGAACCGCACGATCGAGTGGACCACGGTAGCGGTGGCCTCGGCGGCCCGGTCCCGCGCCCCGGCGGCGGCCTGAAGGGCCTCCGTCGCGACGCGGGCAGCCGCCGCCATGTCGCCCACCATCCACAGGTTGAGGCATTCCAGGGCCAGCAGTCGGGCACGCAGCGTGGCGGGGATGCCGGGCAGCGCCGCCCCGGCGCGGGCCTGCCGGACCGCCTCCGTGAAGTCCGACTGGCTGGACAGCCGGGCCAGGCCGAGCCGCACCCGTGCCTCGTCCTCGGGCCGCATGCCGCCGGGCAGGACCGAGGAACCCAGCGCACGGGCGCGCTCGCCCTGGCCGGCCTGCCACAGCAGGGAAACCGTCTCGGCGACGATGGCCGGCCGTTCCGGGGCATCCTCGGCGGTGAGTTCCAGGGCGCGGCCACTGAGGTCGGCCGCCGGTGCGGGCGCGGTGGCCGCGAGTTCCGCCGCGGCGGCGCGCAACTGCTCGACGGCCCGGCGGTCACCGGGCTCCGCGCTGTCCGACAGCAGCGTGGCGGTCTCGACCACGGGCGCGCCGCGGGCCAGCAGCACGTCGGCGGCGTGGCGGCGCAGGGCCCGCCGTACGGAGACGGGCAGGCCCGCTTCGACCGCCTCGCGGATCAGGTCGTGGCGGAAGCACAGCCGGCCGTCGCGTTCGACGAGCAGATCGGCGTCGAGGGATTCTCCCACCGGGGTGATCAGCGCGGCCACCGGTCTGCCGAGCAGCACGGCCAGCAGATCCACGGTGACCGAGCGGCCCACGGCGGACGCGGCCTGCACGACCTCGCGGGCCGGTTCGGACAGAAGCTCGATGCGGCGCCCGACGGAGGTCAGCAGGCGGGCGGGGATGGCTCCGCCCGTCAGCCGGGCCACGCCGTTCTCGGTGATCACCGACTTCTCGTCGCGCAGCCCGCCGAGCAGCTCCGCCAGCAGCAGCGGCACGCCCTCCGCACGCCGGGCGGCCCGCAGGACCCCCGGATCGGGTGCCGCGCCCAGGATGTCCTCGGTGATCTGCGCGACCGCCTCGTCCGGGAGGGGCCCGAGCCGCAGCTCATACGCGCCCTCCTCCCGCAGCCGGTCCAGCGTCGCGCGCACGGTGGAGGCCCGGGTCCCGCTGCGGACGGCCACCAGCCACAGGATCGCGTGCGACGCCAGCCTGGCCGAGAGGGTGCGCACGGCGAGCAGCGTCAGGTCGTCGCACCACTGGACGTCGTCGAGGACGACGAGCAGCGGCGTGTGCAGCGCCGTTTGCTCCAGCCGGTCCTGAAGCTCCTGCAGCAGCCAGAAGCGCTGGTCGGGCACCGCGGCGAGATCCCGCAGTTGCGCCGCGTCGAGCAGGGATTCGGAGCCCGAGAGCAGGCCGTCCAGCAGCGGGCCGAGCGGCACGAACTGCTTGTCGGGATCCGCGCCCCCGCGGAACGCCCGGAAGCCCCGCCGCACCGCGGCGGCGTAAGCCTCCGTCAGGAGCCGGGTCTTGCCGCTTCCGGGAGCCCCCTCGACATACATGAGCCCGCCGTGGCCACGGGCCAGGGCGTCGAGCCGCGCGTCGATGGCGGCCAGCTCCGCTTCCCGGCCACGCACCGGCGCCCGCGCGGCACCGGCTATGCCGGGTGAGGGTCGCTTCGTCGACCGGTACACGTGCCATCCCCAGAGAAATGTGGCCGCACCGGAAGCAACGGTGCAGACGTGCGGCACGGAGAATCCGTGCAGAGCATTCCACATTCCCGCCCCGGACGCGCGTGTGCGTCCCATCACCGCTCAGTCGAAGCGGAGGTCGGAGAGGCGCCGCTCCAGCGCGCTGACGTCGTCCTCGGGTGCCGCGTCGGCCGGGCGGGCGGCCATGAGGGCCGCGAGCTCGCCGCCCGCCCTTCCGATGCGCGCGGGCAGTCCCTCGGTGTACGCGTCGCCGCCCGATCCCCAGTCCCCGGAAGCCGCGTACACCGCGGTGGGGACGGTGACGGCGCGCAGGTGGGCGAAGAGCGGGCGCAGGGCGTGCTCCAGGACCAGGGAGTGGCGGGCCGTGCCGCCCGTCGCCGCGACGAGGACCGGCTTCCCGGCGAGGGCGTCCGGGTCGATCAGGTCGAAGAAGGACTTGAACAGCCCGCTGAAGGAGGCGGTGAACACCGGGGTCACGGCGATCAGACCGCCGGCGCCCGTCACCGCGTCGATCGCGGCGGCCAGGGGCGGCGGCGGGAATCCGGTGACGAGGTTGTTGGCGATGGCGACGGCCAGCCCGCGCAACTCGACCACGTCGGTCTCCACGTCGTGGCCCAGGGCGGCGAGCTCACCGCGGACCGACTCGGCGAGCCGGTCCGCGAGCAGGCGGGTGGCGGACGGGGTGCTCAGCCCCGCGGACACGGCCACCAGCTTCATGCGGTCTCGCCGCCCTTCGGGAAGGCGGCGGCGACCCGCGCGGCGTGCGTCGGGGCGTCCGGCACGCCGGCCGGGCGGCCGTTCGCGAACTCCTTGCGCAGGACGGGCACCACCTCCTCGCCGAGCATGTCGAGCTGTTCCAGGACGGTCCTCAGGGGCAGGCCCGCGTGGTCCATCAGGAAGAGCTGCCGCTGGTAGTCGCCCACCGTCCGGCGGAAGGACAGGGTCCGCTCGATGACCTGCTGGGGAGAGCCGACCGTCAGCGGGGTCTGCTCGGTGAACTCCTCCAGGGACGGTCCGTGCCCGTAGACCGGGGCGTTGTCGAAGTAGGGGCGGAACTCCCGGACGGCGTCCTGCGACTTCCGCCGCATGAAAACCTGTCCGCCGAGACCGACGATGGCGTCCTCCGGCCGGCCGTGACCGTGGTGGGCGTACCGCTGCCGGTACAGCTGGACCATGCGGCTCGTGTGCTCGGCCGGCCAGAAGATGTTGTTGTGGAAGAAGCCGTCTCCGTAGAAGGCCGCCTGCTCGGCGATCTCCGGTGAGCGGATCGAGCCGTGCCAGACGAACGGCGGCACGCCGTCCAGCGGGCGGGGCGTCGCGGTGAACGCCTGCAGGGGTGTGCGGAACGTCCCCTCCCAGTCCACGACGTCCTCGCGCCACAGCTTGTGCAGCAGCGCGTAGTTCTCCCTGGCCAGCGGGATGCCCTGGCGGATGTCCTGGCCGAACCAGGGATACACCGGGCCGGTGTTGCCACGTCCCAGCATCAGATCGACCCGGCCGTCTGCCAGGTGCTGGAGCATCGCGTAGTCCTCGGCGATCTTCACCGGGTCGTTGGTGGTGATCAGCGTCGTGGCGGTGGACAGGATCAGCTTCTCGGTGCGGGCGGCGATCCAGCCGAGCATCGTGGTCGGGGACGACGGCACGAACGGCGGGTTGTGGTGCTCGCCCGTCGCGAAGACGTCCAGGCCCACCTCCTCCGCCTTGAGCGCGATGGAGACCATCGCCTTGATGCGTTCGTGCTCCGACGGGCCACGGCCATGGTGGGGATCGGGCGTCACATCCCCGACCGTGAAGATGCCGAACTGCATGAGACCCCTCTTCTTCCGGTTCTTCCGGTTCTTCTGGTTCTTCCGGCAGTCGCGTGGGTCCCGAACGGTAGGCGCCCCTGGCGCGGACGTGATGCCCGTGCGCGCACCGGAACGAGCCCCTCAGCGCCCTTCTCCGGTGGTTGCGCGCCGCGTTGTGCACCGCAGGTCAAGCCCCTGTGCACGGGACGCCGGAACGCCGCCCGGAACCCGGCTTAACGTCCCGGTGCGCGGCTTCGACGAGGCGCCGCACCCCCGTCACTCCGGACGAAACAGGCTCACCATGACGCACGACGCTCCTCCCACCCCCGTCCTGGAACCCGCCGCCGCCGCCTTCGCGGAGGCCACCGCCAAGCCTCCGTTCCTCTTCCAGCTGCTCCCGTCCGAGGGGCGCGCGGCCGTCGACGACGTGCAGTCCGGCCCCATCGACAAGCCGGCCGTCGACGAGGAGTGGATCACCGTCCCCGGCGGACCCACCGGCGAGGTCAGGGCACGCGTCGTCAAGCCCGCCGGCAGCACCGGCGCACTACCCGTCGTCGTCTACATCCACGGTGCCGGCTGGGTGTTCGGCAACGCGCACACGCACGACCGGCTGGTGCGCGAACTCGCCGTCGGCGCGGGAGCCGCGGTGGTCTTCCCCGAGTACGACCTGTCGCCCGAACACCGCTACCCGGTGGCCATCGAGCAGAACTGGACGGTCGCCCGCTGGGTCGTCACCGACGGTGCCGCCGCCGGCCTGGACGGCACCCGGGTCGCGGTCGCCGGCGACTCGGTCGGCGGCAACATGAGCGCGGCGCTCACCCTGATGGCCAAGGAGCGCGGCGGCCTGCCGCTGCTCCAGCAGGTGCTCTTCTACCCGGTCACCGACGCCTCGTTCGACAGCGGCTCCTACCACCAGTTCGCCGAGGGCTACTTCCTGCGGCGGGACGCCATGCGGTGGTTCTGGGACCAGTACACGACCGACGAGGCGCAGCGGGCGGAGATCACCGCCTCGCCGCTGCGCGCCACCACCGAGCAACTCGCCGGCCTGCCGCCCGCCCTGGTGATCACCGCCGAGGCGGACGTCCTGCGGGACGAGGGCGAGGCGTACGCCAACAAGCTGCGCACCGCCGGGGTCCCGGTCACCGCGGTGCGCTACCAGGGCGTCATCCACGACTTCGTGATGCTCGACGCCCTGCGCGGGACGTACGCGGCCGAGTCCGCCATCGAACTGGCCATCGCCACCCTGCGGCGCGCGCTCGCCACGGGCTGACGGCCGTTCCGGAGGAGACCGCCCCCCATGAACACCAGCGAACGCCCGCCCGCGGCGCCGGAGGCCGCCACCGGCCGCCATTTCGAACCCGACCTGCGGCGGATGACCCGGATCAACCTGCGGCCCATCGCCTCCCCGATGCCGCTGGGCTTCTACACCGTGGCCATCGCCTCCACCATCGTCGGCTGCCTGCAACTCGGGTGGCTGGGCGACGACGCGCACCGGGCGGTCGGGCTGACCATCGCGCCCGCCTTCGTGCTGCAACTCCTGGTCAGCTTCTTCGCCTTCGGGGCCCGGGACGTGCTCGCGGCCACCCTGATGGCCTGTTTCTCCGGCACCTGGCTGGCCAGCGCGCTGGTCCTGGTCACCGATGCGCCGGACGGCGCCCGGGTGCTCGGCGTGCTCAACCTGCTCTTCACGCTCTTCGCCCTGCTGATGGCGAGCGTGGCCCGCCCCAAACGCGCCCTGTGGCTGGTGCTCTGCGTCGCGGTCCCCCGGTTCGCCGCGGCCGCCGCCTACAACCTGACCGACGCGGAGGCACTCGGGCAGGTGTCCGGCGCGCTCGGGCTGCTGCTCGCGGCCGTCGCGATGTACGCCGCGTTCGCCCTGATGCTGGAGGACATGCGGGGCGAGGAGGTGCTGCCGATCGGCCGCAGCGGCCCCGCGCACCGCGCCGTCGAGGGCGACCTGTCGGTGCAACTGCGCAACCTCGAACGCCAGGCGGGCGTGCGCCGGACCCTCTGATCCGCGGCGGCCCGTTCCGCCCGTTCCGCCCCTCTCCCACCCCTCAGCAGCGCGAACAGCGGCGTGCGGCACGCCGCTCGCTCCCCCGGAGGTGAGCACGATGACATCGATGCCGGTCGGCGGCATCACCCCGGCCTCTCCGCCACCCGCGGCGGCGGACCTCGTCCTCCGCAACGCCCGGATCCACACCGGCGACCCCCGGCGGCCCGCGGCCTCGGCCCTCGCCGTCCGGGACGGCCGGATCGTCGCCCTCGGCGACGACCAGGACGTCGCCGGATGCGTCGGCACCCGCACGCGCGTCGCCGACGCGCTCGGCCGACGCGTCATCCCCGGCCTCAACGACTCCCACCTGCACGTCATCCGGGGCGGCCTCAACTACGTGCTGGAGCTGCGCTGGGACGGCGTGCCGTCCCTCGCGCAGGCCCTCGCCATGCTGCGCGAGCAGGCCGGACGCACGCCCAGGGGGCAGTGGATCCGGGTGGTCGGCGGCTGGACCGCGGAGCAGTTCGCGGAGCGCCGGATGCCCACCGCGGCGGAGCTGACCGCCGCCGCGCCCGACACCCCCGTTTTCGTCCTGCACCTCTACCAGTCCGCCATCCTCAACCGCGCCGCGGTCCGCGCCGCGGGCTTCACCCGGGACACCCCGGACCCGCGCGGCGGGCAGATCGTCCGGGGCCGCGACGGGGAGCCCACCGGCGTTCTCCTCGCCGCCCCGAGCGCGCTGATCCTCTACTCCACGCTCGCGGCGGCACCCACCCTGGACGACGCCGACAAGAAGATCTCGACGCGGCACTTCCTGCGCGAGCTGAACCGATTCGGCCTGACGTCGGCCGTGGACGCCGCCGGCGGGTTCCAGAACTTCCCGGACAACTACCGGACGGTGACCGAGCTGGCGCGCGACGGCGAGCTGTCGCTGCGCATCGCCTACCACCTCTTCCCGCAGACCGCGGGCCAGGAACTCGCCGACCTGAGGCGCTGGATCGAGACGGTCCGGCCCGGCGACGGTGACGAGTGGCTCCGGCTCAACGGCGCCGGCGAGAACCTCACCTGGGCCGCCGCCGACTTCGAGAACTTCTCCGAACCCCGACCCGAGCTGGCCTCCGGCTACGAGGCGGAGTTCGAGAAGGCCGTCCGGCTGCTGATGGAGCACGGCTGGGGGTTCCGGCTGCACGCCACCTACGACCAGACGATCCGCCGCGACCTCGCCGTCTTCGAGCGGCTGGCCGCGGAGGGACTGTTCCCCGCCGGGAACCGGTGGCTCTTCGACCACGCCGAAACGGTGTCGCCGCACAGCCTGGAACGCATCGCCGCGCTCGGCGGGTCCATCAGCGTGCAGAATCGCATGTCCTTCCAGGGCCGGGCGTTCGTGGACCGGTACGGCGCCGGCGCCGCCGCCCACACCCCGCCGGTCCGGGAGATGCTGGAGCTCGGACTCCCCGTCGCCGCGGGCACCGACGCCACCCGCGTCTCCTCCTACAACCCCTGGGTCGCCCTGCACTGGCTGGTCACGGGCCGCACCGTCGGAGACCTGCGCCTGTACCCGCCGGACCGGCTCATCCCGCGCGCCACCGCGCTGGACATGTACACCAGGGCGGGCGCCCGCCTGACCGGCGAGGAGAACGTCAAGGGCATGCTCCGGGAAGGGTATTTCGGCGACTTCGCGGTGCTGTCCGACGACTACTTCTCCGTGCCGGGCCCCGACATCCCGCACATCGAGTCGCTGCTGACCGTCGTCGGCGGGCACATCGTCTACGCGGCCGGCGAGTTCGAAGGGCTCGACGAGGCCGTGCCGCCGTTGCGCCCGGAGTGGAGCCCGGTCGCCCGGTTCGGCGGCTACCACGCCACCCCGCCGCCGGGGCTCAGCGGCGCGCGGCAGGCGGACCTGCTGACCGAGGCCGTCGCCGCGTCGGAACAGCACCGCCAGTGGCGCCTGGCGCACGAGCCGGCGCCCGAGCGGACGGCGGAGGTCTTCGACCCCTGCTTCGTCCTGTAGGGGTCCGCCCGGCGCGGTCCGCCCGGCGCGCGTCGCCGGTACCCCTGTCCCTCTTCTCCCGGCCTTCGTCTCCCGCATTCCCGCGGAATCCCTGCCCCGAAAGGACCGTCATGGTCGAGTTCACGAACGTTCACGCGGCCCCCGGCCCCGACCTGCTGACGCCCGAGAACGCGATGATGCTCTTCGTCGACCACCAGCCGCAGATGTTCTTCGGCGCCGCCAGCGCCGACCGCGCCGGAGTCATCAACGCAACCGTCGGCCTGGCCAAGGCCGCCCGGGTCTTCGACGTCCCGGTGGTGCTCTCCACCGTGGCCGCCGAGTCGTTCTCCGGGCCGATCCTGCCGCAGCTCCGGGACGTCTTCCCCAAGCACGAGATCGTGGACCGGACCACGATGAACGCCTGGGAGGACCCGGCCCTCGTCGATGCGGTGAAGGCCACCGGCCGGAGCAAGATCGTCCTGTCCGGTCTGTGGACCGAGGTGTGTCTGGTGCTCCCCGCCCTGTCCGCCCTGGTCCAGGGCTACGAGGTCTACGTGGTCGCCGACGCGTCCGCGGGCGTCACGCCCGCCGCCCATGAGCACGCCATGCAGCGGATGACGGCGGCCGGCGCGGTCCCTGTCACCTGGCTGCAGGTGCTGCTGGAGCTCCAGCGCGACTGGGCGCGCGGCGAGACCTACGCGCAGACCCTGGACGTGGTGAAGGAGCACGGCGGCGCCTACGGCATGGGCGTTGTCTACGCCCAGTCCATGATCGACCCGCACGCCGCCGGCTGACCGCCGGGCACCCTGCGAAGGAGCGTGACGATGGACCTCGGCCTGCTGATCCTGCGCCTGGTCGCGGGACTCCTCATCGCCGGCCACGGCGTGCAGAAGGTCAGCTTCCGGCTCGGCGGCGGCGGGCTGGCGGGCGGAGCGGCGGAGTTCCGCGCGGACGGCTTCCGCGGCGGGGCGTTCACGGCCCTCGCCGCCGGTGGCGGGCAGATCGCCTGCGGCCTGCTGCTGGCCGCCGGTGCCCTCACGCCGCTGGCGGCGGCCGGCGCGGTGGGCGTGATGACCGTCGCGGTCACCGTCAAGTGGCCCCACGGGCTGTGGGTCCAGCGGGACGGCTACGAGTACCCGCTGCTCCTCGTCGTCATCGCCGTGGTGCTGGCCCTCACCGGCCCGGGGCGCTGGTCCGCCGACGAGGTGCTGGACCTGCTGCCGTGGCCGCCGTGGTGGGCCGCCGTCACCACGGTCACCGGCATCGGCAGCGGACTCGCCGTCCGCGCCCTGCTCCACCGTCCCGCGGCGGTCGCCGCCGCGGGACCCAGCACCGGCCCGACCCCCTCCCGGAGTGGATCATGACCCCATCCCTGCCCGCCACGGGCGGCACCCAGCCCCTGCTGCACCAGAAGGGCCACGAGCTGCAACCCTTCGGAACCGTCAAGCAGCTTCCCCTCGGCCTGTCCCACGACACCCGCCTGTACGCCTGCCAGCGGCTGAACGGCGTGCTGGCCGATACCCAGATGCTGCACGCGCTCTACAAGAAGCACCACTGGCTGATGCGCGGCGCCACCTTCTACCCGCTCCACCTGCTGCTCGACAAGCACGCCGGGGAGCAGCTCGCGATCATCGACGCGCTCGCCGAGCGGGTGCAGAGCCTCGGCGGGGTCGCCGTGGCGGACCCGCGGCACGCCGCCGAGATGACCCGCGTCCCGCGCCCGCCGAACGGCGCCGAGGAGGTGCCGGCGATGCTGTCCCGGCTCCTCGAAGCGCACGAGACGATCCTCATCGAGGCGCGCGACGCCGCCGGCCGGGTCGGGGCGCTGGGCGACGACGGCAGCAACGACCTGCTCGTCTCCGAGGTGATCCGCACCGGCGAGGCGCAGGTGTGGTTCCTGGCCGAGCACTTGGTGGACACGCCGCTGATCCACGTGTGACCTGTCCCACCCGCCACCCCATCCGAGGAAGTCACCCATGCCGGCACCTGACCACGCCCCCGCCGCGCGGGACCTCGCGCAGATCGAACGGGCCAACGCCACCGGCCGCACCCCCGTCGTCTTCGTCCACGGCCTGTGGCTGCTGCCCTCGAGCTGGGACCGGTGGGCCGCCGTGTTCGAGGACGCCGGATTCGCCCCGGTCACCCCGGGCTGGCCCGACGACCCGGGAAGCGTCGAAGAGGCCAACGCCCACCCGGAGGTGTTCGCGGGCAAGGGCGTGAAGGATGTCGCGGACCACGTCGCCGGCCTCGTCCAGCGGCTCGACCGGACACCCGTCGTCATCGGCCACTCCTTCGGCGGGCTCATCACGCAGATCCTCGCCGGCCGCGGCCTGTCCCAGGCGTCCGTCGCCATCGACCCGGCTCCCTTCCGCGGTGTCCTGCCGCTGCCACTGTCCTCGCTGCGCGCCGCCCGCCCGGTCCTCGGCAACCCGGCCAACTACGCCCGGGCCGTCCCGCTCACCTACGACCAGTTCCGCTACGCCTTCGCCAACGCGGTGGACGAGGCGGAGGCGAAGGAGCTGTACGCCACCTTTGCCGTCCCCGCCCCGGGCGAACCGCTGTTCCAGGCGGCCGCCGCCAATCTGAACCCGTGGACCGAGGTCAAGGTGGACACCCTGGCCCCCGGCCGCGGGCCGCTGCTGCTCATCTCGGGCGAGAAGGACAACACCGTGCCGTGGGCCCTGACCAACGCCTCGTACAAGAAGCAGGTGCGGAACAAGGACGCCGTGACCGAGATCGTGGAAATCCCGGGCCGCGGCCACTCGTTGACCATCGACAGCGGATGGCGCGAGGTCGCCGACACGGCGCTCGCGTTCGTCCAGCGCTTCGCCGACGAGCAGGACACCTGACCCCGTAGCCGGTGGTGACGCCGGGTGGCCGCCCTTGATCACGATCGAGTGATGGACGGCATCCTCCGGGCTGTCGACGCTGGTCGTCGAGAGCCCGGCGGTCACGGCTCGCCCTCGGAACACGGCGGCACCGTGCGCCAGGTCGTCGTTCCCCCGCGCGTACGGCAGCTGGTCTGTCCGGTCCTCGGCCGTCTTGGCGCGATTCTGGCCACCACTCCGGCTGCGCTGCTCGACGAGGCCCGGACAACGAACAAGCCCCAGGCCGCTGACCTGGGGCTGTGTCGTGGAGCGGGCGACGAGAATCGAACTCGCGCTCTGAGCTTGGGAATCAACGTTCGAATGGGTCGGATGCGGTCTCTGACCTGCGCGAACGTAGTCTCGGCGCGTGCTCCGCGTGCTCTGCCATGTCCGTAGTTGACCGTGGTTTCCCGTCCGTTCTGGCACGCATCTGGCACGGCCACGCGTGGGACGCTTCGACTGATGAAGCCGCGATCTCCGGCTCACATACGGACGGGCGCCGCCCCTCAAGCTTGCAAATAGGCTATAGACTGGGGCAGTTGACGTCTAAGATGGCTCAGTGCACCCTATATCTGACTCGGTCATTAGAGGACTCGACCTACGCGCTGCAATCGAAGCGGAAGCCCAACTCTTTCGCTCTCTTCTCCCCCCGGAACCAGGCTGGGATGGGCTGTCTGGGAAATCGCGGAGATATTCGGCCTGGATCGAAGGTCAGCTAAAGGCTGGTTTCAAGCCTTCACGGGAAGAAGTTGTCGGCTGTAAAAAGATGGGTCCCGGCATACGGCCAGTAGCTATATGGGGGCCCACTGAGCGCGTCATCTATCGAGCGTTAGTTGATCATATCTTGAGTGACGAGAAACCGCTGGTGCGCGACCCTGCAACATATCTAGCTTTCATTTTAGCGCCCCTTAATCATGCTTATGAAACTGTGGGGAGGGAGCTTTTGGTCGTCGATTCTCCTGTGCACTACGTGGTGAAGAGTGACTTCACTGCTTTCTATCAATATGTCGACCACGAGATCCTTGGCCAGGAGCTACTTTCGCTGACCGGAAAACACGAGTCAATCCAAGCCTTGCTTGAGCTTATTCAGGAATGCCAGGGTAGAAGGTTTGGAATACCGCAGCTATTCGACGCTTCTGATCGTTTGTCTGAGGTTTACGCCGATGTTGTCGAACGCGACATGCTCCGTCAAGGGTTTCCGACCTGGAGATTCAACGATGACTTCCGTATTGCCTGCGTCGATTACGCGAATACGCTTGACGCGATAGAAGCGCTGGATCGATCAGCTCGGTCGGTCGGCCTTACGCTCGGGGAGCACAAGACCGTCACGCCCTCGTTTGCTACCTACGCGTTGGAGGTTATGGGGCTTACGGTGTCCGATCAGATCCCAGCTCCAGAGAGATCTGATCCGGAATTTGCGGTCGTTGACTATGTTGAAGACGCTTTGCATGGAGACCCCGAGGAAGCCGAAAAGGTAATAGAGAAAATAGTCGTTAGTCACGAGGGTGCAGAAGTTGACGGTGTCATCAATCTCGCGGACGTGTCGATAGTGGAAATGAAAGAGATACGTCGAGCCCTAAACGGGCTTGCGAGAAGTGAGAGTGACGCTGCTTTTGGGAAACTCCGCATACTCGTCGGATTTTTGCCGGCTCTCATGCCAAACGTCTCCCGTTATCTGATTGCCAGGAACCCTGATCGCCCTGCGGCGGTAGCGGAAGCTTTCAGCGATATATGTGAGCACGTTTCCCTATCGGATTGGCAGAGGGTTTGGATGCTCCATGTATGCAGGGTATGCGAGCTGCTATCCGATTCTTCTGCGGGGTACGAGCAGCGGATCCAATGGGTGATCGATCTTCTGAAGGCCAATAGATCGCCGACACTCAATGCATGGGCGTGCCTGTGTCTAGCAGAGGCTGAGCGGGCTGACGTGGCAGTCATAGATTATCATTTTCGTCGTGCCCCTTCGGCTCTTTCTGGCTGGTACATATCGGCCCTGTCGGCTATGAGTAAGGTTGATTCCAGCGTGGTCGAACGAAAACAATTTAAGGCTATGAAGGCTTCCTTCGAGTTGGCGAAGTTTATATTCTAGGAGGCGCTGTGGCATTCAGGAAGGTGCCGTCAAAGCTGATGGAGATCGCCATTGCCGGGATCAGAACTGCATGCGCGGACTGCCTTCGCCCAGGCAAGGAAGTGGGTGAATTCGGCCGGTTTGTTCCTGCGTTCGGTTTCGATGCTCGAGAATTATTGCGCCACTCAGTGTATATGCGAATGGTAGGGATAGTTGAATCCTACGTGGATAGCTTATTCTCTCAATTGATGCAGGGGGTGTCGGCTAATGGAAATGAAGCAATGAGACTTGCGGCCGAGGATCTAGTATTGCAGGCATCTGGAGGATGGAGGCAGCGAGAGGACCTCTTTGCTAGATACTTCGGAATAAAATTGAAGAGCCTGGCGGGCGGAAGGTTTACCTCAATCGTGGATGTGCGCAATATAATTGCGCACGGGCAGGGGCGTGTCACCGCCAAGCTGATGGAAAAAGAGGGCCTCAGTCTCCGGCTTCAGCAGATAGATGTTGCGATTCAGGATGCGCGCATTATTTTGGGCGATGATGGGATCGCTCGATGCGAGAGCGTCTGCATTTCATATATCTCCGATCTAGATGCACAAGCTTGCGTTGGCCGCCAGCTATGATCGGTCGCCGACCCCACCTCTGAGGCGAGGCCCCTTGGCCTTTCTCCTGATTCTGCACCACATCGGAGCCTCAAGTCGTGTGTCAGGATGGCGCCTCTTATATCTGGGTCTCTAGTTCATCCATACTGGAAGATTTCCCCCCAGGGCCTGTTGTGCGCAGTTAATGAAATGGGCATGATGGGATATGAGATCGCTTCCTTGGGTATCCCAGTCATCTTGCGAGAATTCGGCGAGGGATTCCGTTCGATCGGCTACCTTCGCTTCCGTCGCCAGTCTTTGCAGGGCCATGAAATGCTGAAGGGTATTCGTGGAAGCCTCTAATGCTGCTGACCCTATCTCCGGCGGTCCCTCGAGGCGGACGAGATTGGCGACTTCTCGCAGCCTAAGCAGAAGTGGGCGAATTGTGGCCAACTCGTCGGAGACTTCTGGTGCTGGCAATAGCCATGTATCTTGCAGCTTGCGATTTACTCCGTCGAGTTCGCTAATGAATTTAATGTAGGTCTCTCTGCGGACCTCTCGGAGCCATGATGTCCTCTGTTCGTGGTATCCGTTCTCGGCCATAATGGCTTGCATCTTTAATTGTCTGCTTGTGATTCTGAGTGAAACGAAGACGGTTAGAGCGACACCTGAAATCGTAGAAGAAGCGGTGATTAAGGCCACGGCGATGGTCTCTTGCATGCACTTATTTCCTTAGCCGATGAAGGGGTGCTCGCGGTGCTGTAGATAATGTTCCAGCCTCAGTCGCTGGGTGTGGTGCATGAGGAGGTTAGGCAGTTCGTCCGGGGGCACGAAGCGGAGTTCCGTCGACTCGTCAGAAATCGCCAGTTCGCCGCCTGTGATGCGGCCTGTGAAGCAGACGTTGAACTGGCGGCGGACCTCGCCGTCTGAGTACTCGATGATGTGGCGGGGGTCGGTATAGGTGCCGACGAGTCCTGTGATCTCGATGTCCAGGCCGGTTTCTTCTTTCACCTCGCGGATGGCCGTGCCCGGTAGTGAGTCGGTCATCTCCATGGCGCCGCCGGGCAGTGCCCATAGGTCGTTGTCGCGTCGGCGCTGGAGCAGGATGCGGCCCTGGTCGTCCGTGACGACGGCGGAGGCGGCGACGACCATGCTGTTGGGCTCAGGGGCGTTGGGGTCGTCGTAGTACTCGATGCGTGCCATGAGTTCAGTGTTCCTGGACAGGGGACGCGGTGGCCCAGACGGCGTTGAAGCTTTCGGCGTAGGTGTCGAATATCCCGCCTGCGTCGCTGCGGCGGAGGTGCCACACCGGGGCGGCGTAGGCGTTCACGCCCCAGACGTGGGCGTTGACAAGCATCTGGTCGTCGCCGCGATAGAGGGAGTTGTAGAGCGTGGTGCCGTGGGTGCGGACTTCGATGCCCGGGGCGCCGACCAGTGGCCGGTAGTGCATCAGGGCCAGTTGGCACCGGGACTCGATGCCGTGGCCGAAGCGCTCCTCTTCGCCGCGCTGCCGGACGTTCGGGCTGTCGGCGTCGCCGATGGCGATGCGGATCGTCGCGCCCGCTGCGGCGCGCTCCTGGAGGAGGGCGTTGAGGCGGGGGTACGCCTCGTGCAGGAACACGGCCGCGTACACCAGTACGTCGATGTGTTCCCCGGCCTGGGCCAGCAGATCCACGAACGTCGTTGCGGGGATGTCGGCGCGCTGGTCGTAGAGCGCCACCAATTCCGGGCTGACCGCCCGCGCGGGGCGCGCCTGGCGGAGTGCCGGCCATAGTGCGTGCACGTCTTCTCCTAGCGTCTCCGCTGCCAGCAGAGCGGTGGAACGGCGTGGAACACGGCCGAGGTTCACCCATCGTTCGACGGACTTCGGGTCCACCTCGACCTTCGCCGCAAGCGTGGCGTGGGTCCAGCCCCCGGCTGCCATGACAGCTCGTAGCCTCTCGTTGGGCGTCACAGTCTCTCTCCGCATCTCAGGACGGCACTAGGGACGTTTTACCCGACGCGGGACGTCCCCAAGTGGTGTTTGTCCGTAGTTCCAACGTCCCGTTCGGTGACGCCAGGATCACGCAGCGAAGTACCCCCACGACCGTGGCGACGGCCCGGGGGCGTGGTCAACGCTGCGAAGGAGCGTCAACGTGAGGCAATGTATCGCCCGGCTGGTCGAGCCGCTGCTGAGGCTGCTGTTCCCGGCGCCCGGCCGGCACCGAGCATCCGCTGAGGGAACTGCCCCTATCGAGGACCGGGCAACGATGGTGCTGCCACGCGTGGTGCCTGACTCGTCGGTGGCGTTGGTCCGGCCGTACATGCTGACCCCGGAGGAACGTCAACAGCGGCGCGACGCGGAGCGGGCCGAGCGTCTGCGGCGGGAACGGCGCCGGACTCTGTGGCTGGCCACTCACGGGATCGATATGGGGCCGCGCTGGATTCATGGCATGGAGGTGCTGTCGTGACCGGCAAGGAGGTCCCGGAGATCGGCTCGCTGGCTCGTGACCTGTCGCGGGGCGCGATCGGCCGTGTCGTGGGACGGCAGTTGAGCCGGGTATGGCTGCGTCCGCTCGGTGGCGGCCCTGAATGGGACGTACCGGCGGACCAAGTGGTGAGCGTCCCGGACGGTCCGGGAGGTGAGGCGTGATGTGCCCGCGCGCGATCGTCAGTCATTCCGAGTGGATGCTCACGGAGGAAATCGCGGACGGGGCGCCCCGGCCGGTGTTCCATGTCGAGTGCCTGGAGTGCGGCGCCCGGTTCGAGGCGGTGGACAACGAGCCGGAGCCCGTGGAGTTTTGGGCCCTGAAGCACACGGGCGTGAACCCGGCTCACCGGCAGTTCAAGGCCGTTACCGAGTGGCGGTGGCGTGTCATTCCGGCTCCGGACAATCCCCGCTTCGCGCTGGAACAGGCGGAGGAGAGCCCCGGCCTGTAACCGACTTGAACAACAAGCCCAAACGAAACCGGACCACCCCTTGGCCTGGCAGCTCGCGAGGTGGTCCGGAAGGGATTCCGCAGAACCCCGGTACCGATGGTACCGGGGCTGCGGTCGCGTGCTCGTGTGGCTCCCGGTGCCCGAGATCAATCGCCCCGGACCGAACAGAGGATGAGCGATGCGGCAGGGAACCCTTCTCCCCTCGAAGCAGCAACCCCGGAAGGTGCGCCCCAGCGATGCGCTTCACCGCTTGGACCGGTGTGCAGGGCCACCTGTACACCCACCGGCGGTCACCCCTCTGCCCTGGCCTCTTCCGTCACGGCCCGCTGCGGGGATCGCGTCGCGCCGTTGGTGTTGTCCACCGGTCGGCCGTTGTGGACGGTGCCGCACGCGAAGCGCGCTTAGCCACGGGGCATCGGACGGCGCGCGGTATGTCGGTGTCGCGTCACCGCTGTCAGTTCCCCGCGGGTCTGGCTTGCCCGTTGCCGAGAGCGGCGCGAGCCGCCCGGTCGGCGCAAAGCGGGGCGGCAGACAGGAGCGAGCGGCGGCCGGGCCGCCGAGCCGCGCGGCCCGCTTCGCGGGCCGCCTTGATCAAGTAAGGAAACTCTGAACAGCGGCAGCACGGGCCCAGCGCGGGTGCGTGGCTGTATCGGGGACCAAGTGCTGAGCCGGGCGGCGGCTGGTCGGGCCCTGGCGAAAAAGTCGCCGAGCGCGGTCACAAACAGCCGCTGGACCGTCCTTGGTCTAGGTGCAGGCGTCCGAGCGGGAGAGAAAGGTGTGATGTGGACCATAGGCGGTCACACAAGCGGTCTTTCGGCTCCTGTGTCGGGCGAAATGGGGGAGTCAGCCGACCCATGTACCAGAAATCTCCGGGCGTACCAAACCGGAGGCGACGTGGTGAGGTGGCTCCGCGCCGAGCGTGGAAGGAAGCAAGATGACGGACGAGGCGAGCGTCACGGCGGATGGCATGAACGCGGAGGAGAGGGAGCTGGTTGCCGCACGGGTCGTGGAGTTGGCGGCGAAGGTGGAGCGGCTGGAACGGCTGATTGCCGGACTGGCGCTCGCAGGCGCTACTGCTCGCCCGGCGGCCCAGGAAGTCTCTCGGTGAGGCTCTCCAACACGGACATCAGGTGGTCCACCCGCTCGGACAGCTCGTCTAGTCGTGCTGTCAGTTGCTCGTACTCGGCGCTGCCCAACCGCCCTTCCCCGCTTGCGTTCCGGCCGGCACCCACGGGCGGGGCCTCGGAGGGAAGCGGGTCGGCCACGAAGTTCCCCCGGCCGGGGACCGAGTAGATCAGCCCTTCGTCGCGGAGCAGGCGAAGCGAGCTGCGAGCCGTCATGTTGGCGATCTCGTACTCGGCTTCGAGCTCTCGCGACGACGGAACTCTTTCCCCCGGTGCGAGCTGGCCGCTGCGGATCATCTTCCGGATGGCATCCGCGACGAGCCGGTAGGGCGGCGCGCCCGAGTCCTGGGGAAGCTTCATGGCCGAAGGGTAGCCCGCCTAGCTGGCTCAGCGCAGCTAGGCGGGCGAGATCACGCCACGACTGAGCTAGGCCACACGTCAGAGTTGACGCGCTAGCGCACCTAGTGCACTATCGGTCTTGGGGTGCGGCGACGTGCCCCCTGATTCAAGGAGAGAAGAACCATGGCTATGCACCCGATCCAGAAGGACATCTCCCAGTCCACGTTCCTGCTGGTCACCCCCGCCGCGCCGAAGATCAAGGACCCTCAGACCGGCGAGGTGGCGACGCACCGGGACACGGGGGAGACGCTCTACACGGTGGGCGTCGTCGAAATGCTGGACGGCCGGGCGGACGTTCTGAAGATCACCATTCCTCAGTCCGGCCTGGCTGAGGGGCTGGTGCAGGGCGCGGCCGTCCGGCCCGTGCGTCTGGTCGCGTTGCCGTGGGCCCGGATCTTCAACGGCCAGCTCAGCGACGGCGTTGCCTACCGGGCCGATGCCTTGGAGGCCGCGCTGTGACCGGCCCGCAGACCGAACGCGCCTACCCCGTACGGCCATTGGAGGGCGACGACGATTCGCGCTTCACGGTCGGGCTGCTGTTCGACGTGTGCCGTGTGATCGAGCGGCACGGTTACCCGCCGGTGGCACGGGGCGCCGATCTGGTCGAACTGCAACTCGCCCTGTTCCGCTTCCTCTACGGCCCCAGCGAAAGGCAGGCGCAGGCATGACCGTCGCAGAGGTCGTCGCGTCCCTACCTGCGGTGCTGTGGGTGGGCATCGCCGTCTTGGCGGTGGTGTGTACCGCGCAGGTGGTGCGTTATGTGCGCGCCGACCCGATGACGCGCGTCAGCATCCGTCAGGCGGCACGGATACGGCATGGCTGGGTCCGGCTGGCTCGTGCGCAGGGTCTGTCGGTGACGGACCGGGTGCCCTCCGCTTGGTCCCAAGTCTCCGCCGGTCTGACCGGCGGGCAGGGCCGGTCACCGGAACCGCGCGTGTTGGTGCCCAAGATCCGGGTCCGGCCCGACCGGTTCGGGGTGGAGGTGCGTGCCAAGACCCTGCCTCGGGTCGGGCTCGCCGACTTCCAGAAGGCGGCGCCCTACCTCGCGGACGCCTGGCGGTGCACCCGGGTGTCGGTCCTCCCGGACGGCCCGGGGGCGGTCCGCATCCGTGGTGTGCGGCATGACCCGCTCGCGGCTCCCACCGAGCATGTGCCCTCGGGAGAGCCACCTGCGGTGGTCAGCCGGTGGGCACTCGGCCTGGACGAGTACGCATCCGAAGTGGTCGTGAGCCTCGCCGAGGTTCCCGGTGTGACGGTGGCGGGTTTGCCGGGCTTCGGCAAGACCTCGTTGATCAACAAGCTGATCTGCGACCTGGCTCCGTCGCCCGCCGTGCAGTTCGCCGTCGCGGACGGCAAGGCATCGACGGCGGAGGAAGGCGACTACGCCGACGTGGCCGATCGGCTGTTCGCCTTCGTCGGCGACGACCTGGCGGCGGGCAACGAGTTGTTCAAGCGGCTCGTCGCGCTGCGCCGGGCTCGCTCGGCGACGATCCGCTCGGCCCTCGGGGTGCGCAACATGTGGCACTGCGGCCCGCGCCCCACCTGGCCGTTGACGGTGCTGATCATTGATGAGGCACACACCTTCTTCCGCGACCACAAGGGCAACGACCCCGCGACGAAGAAGCTGGCCGCGCTCGCCTCGGAGAACGCCCGGCTGGTCGAGGATCTGGTGAAGAAGGGCCGGTCCGTGGGCATCCTCGTCGTCCTCGCCACGCAGAAGGCGACCGGAGACGCGATACCCACGTTCATCCGCGACGTGTGCCCGGTCGGTCTGAGCTTCGCGCAGAAGACGATCGAGGCGGCCGTTGCGGCGCTGGGCGAGGACATCCGGAATTGGCCGGAAGCCAACCCCGTGACGTTGCAGGACCCGACCTACGTCGGCGTCGCCGTGATGACCGTGCATGGCCGGGACGGCTTCACGCGGGTCCGCACGCCGTACGTGGACGACACACACGCCGCTCGGATCGCCGTCACCACCGCGCACCTGACCCGCGATCCGGCCGAACTCCTCGCGGGCGCCGAACCGCTCTCACCAACCGAGCCCGAAGACTGGGGCGGCCGTGGCACGGAAGCCGCCTGAGCATCCCACCCGCCCCCAAGCCCCGAAGAAGGAGGTGATGCCGGCATGGCCGAGGACCGCATGACGCACCGGATCGTGACCGTCGTGATGGCGCTGATCGCTGTCCTGGCGTTTGTCTTCTCCTTCGGCAACGTCTGGTCGCTGGCCCTGCGCCTCGGTGTGCCCCGGCCAGTTGCTCCGCTGATCGCCCCCATGGTGGACCTGTCCGTTCTCGGGCTCCTGGTCGCCTTGCGTCACCTGTCCCTGCACGGCGTCCCTGCGGCGCAACTGAGAGGGGCCGTCCGGCTGATGCACCTGTCCGGCCTGCTGACCCTGTCCCTGAACGTGGCCGAGCCCATCATCACCGGCCACTACGGGCGCGCCGCCCTGGACGCCGTGGCGCCGGTTCTTCTGCTGGGCTGGGCCCAGGTCGGGCCCCAACTGCTCCGCAGCTTCCGCGACATCAGCTCACCGGCTCCGGTGCCCGCACCACCGGCCGCCCCGCCTGCCGCCTCTACCCCGGCGTCATCCTCCACGGCGGTACCCGGCCCGCTGCTCGAAGCCGCCCGCCGCATCGCGGATGACCACCGTGCCGAGCACGGTGAACCCATCGCTCCCGCACAACTGCGTGCCCGGCTCGGCGTCTCGATGCCGCTGGCCGCCGCCGCACACGCTCAGCTCTCCGCCTGAGCCTCTTCCCACCACCTTGCCCCGGCCGGGGGCGGGCTCTTGCCTGCCAGCTTGACCGCCCCCGGCCGGGCGTCACACCGATCACTCGGAGGACACCCCAGCATGACACCCGCTGCCCCGAACCGGCCGCTGAGTCCCGCCGTTCGGGACCTGCTCGAACTGGCCGGACACAACGACTTCAACCGCGTGCGCGGCCGGGTCGAAAACGTCTCCGGCTGCGCCCGGCCCGTCCAACTCGTCGGCCACAGCCTCACCGTGGACGGCGCGACCGGCGAGGTCCTGCACACCTTCAACACCGCCGAGGAACCGACCGGCCGACTCCTTGTCCCGTGCGGCAACCGCCGTGCCTCGTGCTGCCCCGCCTGCTCGCGCGTGTACGCGGCGGACACGTTCCACCTGATCCGCGCGGGACTTGTCGGCGGCAAGGCCGTTCCGGAGGCGGTGCGCACACACCCGCGCGTGTTCGCCACGCTCACCGCCCCCTCGTTCGGCGCGGTCCACTCCCGGCCGACGACACCGACCGGCCGCCGACTGCCCTGCCGCTGCGGCGAATGGCACGCCCCGGACGATGCGGCGCTCGGCACACCGGTCCGGCCGGACAGCTACGACTATCCCGGGGCCGTGCTCTGGAACGCGCACGCCTCCGCACTGTGGGCGCGGTTCACGACCTACCTGCGCCGCGAAGTGGCCGCCCTGCTCGGCATGACGCAGAAGGCGCTCACGGCTGTGCTTCGCGTGTCCTTCGCCAAGGTCGCCGAGTACCAGCGGCGCGGCCTGGTCCACTTCCACGCGGTGATCCGTTTCGACGGACCGGAAGGGTCCGCCACGCTTCCGCCCCGGGACGCGACAGCCGACGTGCTGATCCGTGCCGTCCGCAACGCCGCACGCCGCGTGGAACTCACCCTCGACTCGGACGCGGTAGGGGAACGGGTACTGCGGTGGGGCAAGCAGCTCGACGTACGCGAGATCGCGGGCTTCGGTGCCGGGGCCGAACTCACCGACAAGGCCGTTGCCGCCTACATCGCCAAGTACGCCACCAAGGGCGCGGAGTCCTCGGGAACCGTTGATCACCCGCTGTACTGCCGGGGCTGCGACGGCCGGGGCCGTGTGGCCGACCTGGACTGCCGGCCGTGCGGCGGCACCGGTCAGCGGG
Organism: Streptomyces sp. URMC 129; assembly: GCF_051386415.1. Classification (NCBI taxonomy): domain Bacteria; kingdom Bacillati; phylum Actinomycetota; class Actinomycetes; order Kitasatosporales; family Streptomycetaceae; genus Streptomyces; species Streptomyces sp. URMC 129. The sequence goes on along the minus strand of NZ_JBPQTQ010000071.1, from coordinate 4,486 downwards.
AGCCCGTTGCCTCGCTCCCCGCGGAGCGGCACGCCCGGCAGATGATCCGGACCTGCTGGGAGCTGGGACAGCTTCCGGAGTTCGCCGAACTCAAGCTCTGGAAGTGGGCGCACATGCTCGGGTTCCGTGGCCACTTCTCCACCAAGTCACGCCGCTACTCGACCACCCTCGGCGCACTGCGCGACGTTCGCCGCGCCTGGCGCCGCGCACAGGCTGCCGCTCGCCTCGGCCTGGTGGAGCGCGACGGCGGGAGCACGCTCGTCGTCGAGTCCTCACTGTCCTACGCCGGGTCGGGCTACCGAGCGGGCGAGGAACTGCTCGCGGCCACGGTCCGCTACGAACGTGCCCTGGCGCGACAACTCGCTCGCGAGGGCGAACCCGGGTTCTCGACCGGGGGTGCGGCCCGATGAAGGACCGATACCTGAGCGTGGCCGAGGTGGCCGAGGTGTTGGGGACCACCGTCCGCTTCCCGCGTCGGCTGATCGCCGAACGCCGGATCACCTTCGTCAAGGTCGGACGGCACGTTCGCATACCGCAGAGCGCGCTGACGGCCTACCTCGAATCCAACACCGTGCGGCCGGTCCAGCGGCGACGGGCGCGGTACGGGAGGGCTGCCTGACATGGCCAATGGGAAGGGGAAGCGTCGCCGTTTCGGAGCGATCCGGAAGCTGCCGTCCGGGCGCTGGCAGGCTCGGTACCCCGGGCCTGATGGCGTGATGCGTCCGGCTGATCGCACCTTCGAGACGTCGGGCGACGCGGACGACTGGTTGGCGGAGAAGCAGACGGAGTTGAGGCGGGGGGATTGGCAGGACCCCGACGCCGGGGCGGTCAGCTTCGAGAAGTACGCCGCTCAGTGGGTCGATGAACGGGACCTGGCCGCGACCACGGAGGAGCTGTACCGGCGGCTTCTGCGGCTGCATGTCCTGCCGACGTTCGGCGGGCTCGACCTGGACGCGATCACGCCGCCGCGTGTGCGGACCTGGCGGGCCGAGTTGCTGAAAGCGACCGGGGCGACCACGGTCGCGAAGTGCTATCGGTTGCTGAAGGCCATCATGGAGACGGCCGTTGATGACGAGTTGATCCGCCGGAATCCCTGCCGCATCAAGGGGGCCGGAAAGGAGTCCGCTCCGGAACGGCCTATCGCCACGGTGGCCCAGGTGGACGCGCTGGCCGATGCCATGGGGCCGCGCTGGCGGCTGATGGTCTATCTCGCCGCGTATGGTCCGGCCCGGCCGGAGGAACAGGCCGAGATGCGGCGGCCGGATGTCGACCTGGACGTGCCGGGCGTGTGGGTGCGGCGGGCCGCTCCCGAGCTGACGACCGGACGCAGGGTCGTGGGTGATACCAAATCGGCCGCCGGAAAGCGGTTCATCGCGCTTCCCGCCTTCATGGAGAAGGACCTGCGTCGGCATCTCGACTGGTACGCCGAAAAGGCGCCGGACGGGTTGCTCTTCGTGGGGGAGAAGGGCAAGCCGTTCCGGCGGTCCACCTTCGGGCGGAAGTGGCGCAAGGCTCGGGTCAAGGTCGGACTGCCGGAAGACTTCCGTTTCTACGACCTGCGGCACACCGGACACACACTCTCGACGCAGAGCGGGGCGACGCTGAAGGACACGATGGTCCGCGCGGGCCAGTCCTCGGAGAAGGCCGCGATGATCTACCAGCACTCGAACCACGAACGTCAGCGGGAGGTCGCGGCCGGGATCAACGCCCGGGTCGAGGCGCAGCGGGCGGCGGCCGGTGCTTCTGGCACGGATCTGGCACGCGAGCCGTAACAGCCTCGCACAGCACAACGGCCCAGGTTGGGGATCATGTCCCTGACCTGGGCCTTTACCGTTGGAGCGGGCGACGAGAATCGAACTCGCGCTCTGAGCTTGGGAAGCTCATGTTCTACCATTAAACTACGCCCGCGAAGATCGGCCGCAGAGCCGATCGTCGGCTCCACCTTACCGCATCCTCGACCTCCCCCGGTACGTCGGAGTGCCGTGGTGGGGTGTGTCGGGTTCATCCCCTACTGTTGGCTTTTGTCGTCAAGTGGCAGGGGAGAGGGAAGCGTTGGAGAACACCACCACCGTCGTGCGCTGTGCCGAGGGGCACGTTTTCCGGACCGGGCGGTTTCCCATGGCGCAGCTTGGGCGGGAGCGGATCGGGCCGGGGCGGTTGTTGCGGTGTCCGGGGTGTGCTCGGTTGCGGAGTGCTGTGCCGGTGTCAGACGCGGGTGCGGTGGAAGTTCAGGTAGGAGCGGGAGGCGGTCGGGCCGCGTTGGTCCTGGTAGCGGGAGCCGACTCCGCTTGAGCCGTAGGGGCGTTCGGCCGGGGACGTGAGGCGGAACAGGCAGAGTTGGCCGATCTTCATGCCCGGCCAGAGCTTCATCGGGAGCGTCGCGACGTTGGACAGCTCCAGGGTGACGTGGCCGGAGAAGCCGGGGTCGATGAAGCCGGCCGTGGAGTGCGTCAGCAGGCCGAGGCGGCCGAGGGAGCTCTTGCCCTCCAGGCGGGAGGCGATGTCCTCCGGGAGGCTGATCACCTCGTACGTGGACGCCAGCACGAACTCGCCCGGGTGGAGGATGAAGGGCTCGTCGCCCGGGGGCTCGATCATCCGGGTCAGGTCCGGTTGTTCGACCGAGGGGTCGATGTGGGGGTAGCGGTGGTTCTCGAAGACCCGGAAGTAGCGGTCCAGCCGGACGTCGATGCTGGACGGCTGGACCATCGTCGGGTCGTAGGGATCGATCCGCACCCGACCCGCGTCGATTTCGGTACGGATGTCCTTGTCTGACAGAAGCACGTCCTGAGGTTACCGGAGGCGGTGCTGCCCGTCGGGATCGGCTTCCGTCTCCGGGGCCCGGTCCTCGGGCTCCCAGCGCAGCAGGTCTCCCGGCTGGCATGCGAGCACCTCGCAGAGCGCGGCGAGCGTCGTGAAACGGACGGCCTTGGCGCGCCCGTTCTTCAGCACCGCCAGGTTGGCGGGCGTGATCCCGACGCGGTCCGCGAGCTCGCCCACGGACATCTTCCGCTTGGCCAGCATCACGTCGATGTCGACGGCGATCGGCATCAGATCACCTCTTCCAGCTCGGCCCGCATCCGCGCCGCCTCGACGTCGCGCGCGACGGCCTGGGCGAGCAGCATCCGCAGCACGAGCACGATGAGCGCGACCCCGAGGACCGCGACGGCGGCCACGCCGATCAGGAGGACGATGCCCGGGGCGACGGCCTCGCCCGGCGCCATGAGGACCCCGAGCGTGAACAGCAGGAGGGCGGCCGTCACGATCGCGCCGATCACGATGTGCACGTACCGGAAGGCGGCGTGGGAGAACACGGTCCCGCGTCGCACCATCGTCACCAGCCGCCACACGCAGACCAGGACGACCTGGACCGTCACGATGCCCAGGACCAGGACCACGAGGAACGAGGCGTGCGGGTACGCGAGGTCCGTGTCGGCCTCGTCCAGGTCGACGGCCAGCAGCGGCACCATCACCGCCTGCACGAACACCGAGCCGGCGAGCAGCCCCACGAGCACGGCGCGCAGCGCGAGCACTGTTATCTGTCCCATCGTCTCCCCTTCGATCGACCAACGATGGGAATCTATCGAGATTCGATAGGCGATGGCAAGGGGTCGGGTCGAGGTGACGGCGCGGGGGTGGGCGGACGGGCCCTAGATCGTGCCCAGCTTGACCAGCATCAGCAGGCCCAGGAGCTGGATGGTCGAGGCGGCCAGGGCCCGGGGCCACGGGATCTCGTGGGAACGGCTGACCATCATCGTGAACAGCACGCCCGCGAAGAGCCAGGTGGCCCAGCCCAGCACCTGCACGAGCGGGGCCGCGCCGCCCAGGAAGAGGGCCAGGGCCAGGCGGGGGACATCCGTCAGAACCATGATCAGCATGGCCAGGCCGGCCGTCGGCGCCCACAGGCCGTTGCCGCCGAACTGGCGGGCCAGGTTGTGCGTCACCGTGCTCAGCACCAGCGCGCCCAGCACCATCGCCACGCCCGTGAACAGCAGGTACGGCGCCGCCGTGGAGGCCGTCGTGTCGAGGATCGACTCGCGGGCCTCGTCCAGGCCGAAGACCGCGACCATGCCGTAGAGGAACGTGACGATCAGCGCCGGGGCCCACATGGGGTAGTCGCGCATCCGCCAGAACGTCGCGCTGGGGCGGGACACGATCCCGCTCAGCAGCTCCTGCCACCGCAGCGGCGGCAGCGGAGCGGGAGCGGCGGGATCGGGGCCCTGGGGTGCGGGCGCGGCGCCGCCGCCGTAGTCCCCGGCGTGGGGGTACGGCGGCGGCGCCTGATACGGCGGCGGAGCCTGGTAGTACGGCTGCTGGTCGTCGCGCTTCCTTCGGAATCCGGCCACGCCTATGAACGTACCGTGTCCGGCTCCGCGACAGCAGCCTCGGGCTCCCGCTGTACAGAGTCGAGAAGGAGTTGTGCCACGTCCACGACTTTGAGGTCTTCTTTGGCCTTGTTGTCGTTCTTCTTGCCGTTGATGGAGTCGGA